>CAVHVI010000260.1:0-2039 GCA_963639245.1 Bacteroidaceae bacterium | reverse complement strand
GTTAGGGATGCCGTCGATGGCGCTAATAATTCCTATAAAGAATTTATAAACTTTATTAAGGGCCAACAATCCATGGATGCAAAGAATGCCAAGGAAGCTCTATTCTTGTTAAACAAGTTTCGTATTTTATGCTCCAATCGCAATGGTATTTTTGGAACTAGACGTCTAAATACTGAGATTAAAACTGCTTTGATGAAGGACCTAGGCTCACAAAGTGGCGAATGGTTTACCGGACGCGTGGTGATGGCTACGCAAAACTCTCAATCAGGCGGCGTTCATAACGGCGATGTAGGTTTTGTCTTTGTACAAAATGGAGAGCCTAGAGTATGGTTTGAGGATGAGCAAGGAGGCGCTCGTGCAGTATCTACTGTTTACCTTACCAATTGCGAGGATGCCTATGCCATGACGGTACATAAATCACAGGGATCGGAATATGATCGCGTGATCATGGCTATCTCTGATAGGGATAATGCGGTGTTATCGCGTGAGCTTATCTACACCGGCATTACGCGTGCCCGCCATCTTATTGAGGTCTACTGTGATGATGAAATTTTCAGTACCGCGTCTTTAAGATCTGTTGAACGTCAAAGCGGACTTGCCTATAGGCTTGCGCACTAATATAAAGATTTCGTGCAATAAACGGCATTTTCACGGTGAAGAATGCCGTTTTTTGTTGCGTTATGCCTATGAAAAAAATACAATTGCGACGTGCGTTACGCACTTGATTTTTTTTATCAGAGGTTTATATGTCCCAAGCTGTCTCTGGTGGCGTTTTAGAGAAGCTGTTTAAGCTTTCTCAAAAGAACACAACCGTTAAGACCGAGATCATTGCCGGTATCACTACCTTCGTGGCAATGGCATACATTCTGTTCGTTAATCCTAGCATTTTGACCAACGCTGGTATTCCTCGTGAAGCCGCTGTGGCTGCTACCATTTGGTCTGCAGGTCTTTGCTCCTTGGCCATGGGCCTTTTTGCAAACTTCCCTGTAGCTATGGCTCCAGGCATGGGCCTTAATGCTTTCTTCTCCTTCTATGTTTGTGGAACCTTAGGCTTGCCTTGGCAGACTGCTTTGGGTGCTGTGTTTGTATCTGGTATCGTGTTCTTTATCTTAACCGTTACCAAGCTAAGACAGCTCATTATCGATTCAGTGCCAATGAGCTTAAAATCAGCTGTGGTGGTTGGTATTGGCTTATTTATCGCTTTCGTAGGTCTACAGTCCTCTGGTATCATCATTGCCTCAGATGCAACTAAGATAACCTTAGGTCATGTATCCGATCCCAAGGTTGGCCTTGCCTGCTTAGGTATCGTGATCATCGCTATTTTGCTGGCCCTTAGAGTTAAGGGCGCTATGCTGATTGGTATCATCGTCGTTGGCGTTTTAGGTATGATCTTTGGCGTAGCTCCGGCACCTGAATCTGTTTCTGATGTGGTCTCCTTAGACTTCCCTGGTATGGGTGAGACTTTCATGCAGATGGATCTTGTAGGTGCTGTACACTATGGTCTTATCTCCATCATCTTTACCTTCACCGTAGTTGAGCTCTTTGATAACATCGGTACTCTGATCGGTGTTACCAAGGCTGCAGGCTTGATGGATGAAAAGGGGCATATTGAGAATATCGATAGAGCTTTGGCAACTGATTCCGTTGGTACCTTGATCTCTGCTGTTATGGGTACCTGCACCGTGACCTCCTATGTTGAATCCACAGCCGGTGTTAACGCTGGTGGTAAGACTGGTCTTACTGCAGTAGTCGTCGGTATTTGCTTTATCCTAGCCTTTATCTTTGCACCTTTATTTGGCTTGATCCCAGGCTTTGCGACAGCTCCTGCGCTTATCATTGTTGGTGCCATGATGTTAAAGAACATTCAGGGCGTAAACTTTGATGACTACACCGATTCAATCCCTGCCTTCTTAACCATCATCATGATGCCTATGAGCTATTCCATTGCCAATGGCTTTGGCTTTGGCTTTGCAGCTTACTGCTTACTTAAGATCTTCACTGGTAAGGCCCGCGAGATCTCTCCTGTAATGTGGGTGGTT
>CAVHVI010000259.1:0-2044 GCA_963639245.1 Bacteroidaceae bacterium | reverse complement strand
GAAAAGGGGGCGCGTTATTGCACTGTTTACATAGCCTTAATTTCACATCGTCACACAGTAAATAGAGCCTATCTTTTTTAGCATAAATTTAAGCTTTCAAAGCCCAATTAAGCTATAGCTCTTCACTCTCTGATAGCATATAGCTGTCTTTGCGGTAAAAGCCTATGCCGTAGCAGTAGACCTTTTGAATATGATGTTTTGCAAAAACTGAAGCGTGTTAGCTATTAAAAAAACGCTAAAAATATCTACCTTGCCAGCCAAAAATTCATATTTCTACTTCAAGAAATTTACCAATAACTTTGTGCCAATAGCTCCAAGAATAAGCAGAGGATGGATGATTTACGGCCATTACCTTTACATTATTGCAGGTAGTATAAATACCTTGAGCTGTTTTTTTACCATCGACCTCAATTATGGAGCAATGTTTCCAACCATCCATAGGCATACTGTTATACAAACGCTTGCCCCATACTATTATGTACTCAGGTTGTTTATCTTCAACTACTTCAAAGAAGGCATTCTCTGCATTTTTATACTGTTCCTTTGTGCCAACCTTACGGGGGCCAGACATAGGTTCTTGTAGATAGTTGTAAAAGATAAGTGAGTTCCAGATTTTTTCACTCTCCTTTCCTTCAGTTTTACGATCGACGAGTGAACGTTCAAACTTCAAAAACGTATTCATCCAACGTTGATGTTTTCCATTCTTATTCAGTCTGTATTCAAGATATATCTTTAGTACAGCTTGTGTCATATCACATGTGAAGCCTTCTCCATCTTCACCGTAGTGGCTTTCACCTAATATCATTACACGTTTGCCGAAAAGACCTTTTTCATAACTTTTGCCGACAAATGGCTTAAAAAAGATTTCACTCATTACGTTTGTTCCATATACACGATCAGAACGGGCTAAAAAATGGTATGTTTTGTATAGTCAAAGAGAAGACCTCTAGTTTCCACGGTTAAAATCCGAAATAATTCTTTGTAATATCAAGAGATTGTTCTTTAAAAATTGGATAAATGCTTGTCGGGGATTTTTGATTAAAAAAGATAAGAAAATCAAATAGTTAGCTTGATTTTAGGGTATTTTTCTGTTATAATTCAAGTAGTTAACAAAAGCAAATCATAACGAGGAAAATACCCATGTCTATTATAGCCCCAACTAGTGCTGATTTTCTATCCTTTAACGTTGGTGAATCTCTAGCAGACCTAGTGCCCATGAGATGGACTTGCAGTAGATGTCACATGAAGGAAGCACCGGTTAGAGGTCAAAATGAATCGCAAGTAATTCCTGCTGAAGATATGGTGATTTCACTTATAAATAAAGACTTCCCCATTTTCTGTACTATAGATCCTAATCCTTCTTCAGATCGGTACTGCTCTTAGGATCAGTGCCGTCTTTTCTAGGACGACCACGAGGGCGCTTAGGGCCAGTTTGAATAGGTCGTGTTCTAGGGCGTCCGCGAGGACGTTTAGGTGCGTTAGGATCTTTTGCAGGTTTAGTGCGAGGTCTTCCTCTCGGTTGTTTTGCCTTTTCAGTAGGTTTAGCCTTATTATCCTTGTCATTGGCCTCTTCTGCAACCTTTGTATCGGCTTGCTCCTCTGATTTGGAGTCTTTCTTTGCTTTCTCCTTGTTTTTAGTCTCTGCCTCAGCTTCGTTCTTGGCTTTGTCCTCGTTTTGAGTTTTTGTTTTGGCTTCTTTTTTCTCCTTATCCTTGGTCTTAGCTTCATCTTCTTTTATGCTTTTGGCTAAGTCTAAAACAACAAGTTCCTTCATAACCTTAGGCATGGTGTGAACCCAATATTCATCGTTTTCTTCAGGATCATTAGCATGATCGACATAGCGAGCTGCGGAGAAAAGATCATCCATCACTGCTTTGTAAGAGAGTCTATCCAATACTCCGGCCTTACTCATTTTCTCAACAATGCGGCAGGTAATAACAGAGGCAAAGAAGTTGATAAATTCAGAACCAATGACAGCAAAATCCGTTTGGACACCGGTTTTATCAAGGCCAATACCGCTCTTGTAGTAGCGAAATACCAATTC
>CAVHVI010000258.1:0-2067 GCA_963639245.1 Bacteroidaceae bacterium | reverse complement strand
GCACTAAGGCTCATGGGATCTCAAAGAGCGTGACAGCCTGTGTGATTGCCTCATCCTTAGCCCTGCTACCAATAGATGCTCAAGCAACTCCTGATCTTAATGCTATCTCTAAAAAAACAGGAGTAAGCGTCGAGGCCATTCAATATGCGCTCTCTCAGGCTACCTATCAGCAAAAGATCATCGATGCCATCACACGCCCATCTGAGGCTAAACCTTGGTGGCAATATAGAAAGATTTTTATCCAAAACGAGCGCATCAATAAGGGCGTAAGCTTTTATCTTGAGCATGAACAAAGCCTTAAGGAGGCGAGCAGGCTTTATGGCGTGCCTCCTGAAATCATCTGCGCCATCATCGGTGTTGAAACCTTCTATGGCCGCAATATGGGTAATTGGTCTGTACTCGATGCGCTCTATACTCTAGGCTTTAACTATCCTAAGCGTGAGGCTTACTTCTCAGTTGAATTTGCCAATTTTATCAAGCTGTGCATGCGCGAAAATTGGGATTTAAAGGCCATTAAGGGCTCTTATGCTGGTGCCATGGGCATGGGACAGTTCATGCCCTCATCTTATCTAGACTACGCGGTAAACTTTGATGGTCAAGGTGGCGAGGATCTCTTTAATTCTCCTATTGATGCCATTGGCTCTGTTGCTAATTATTTTAAGGGGCACGGCTGGCTACAGGGACGTGGGATCTGCTATGCAGCGCATGTGCACCATGCCAACACGCAGGCACTAATTAGCAAGGAATGGAATTTAACTGCCAAGGAGCTCTATGATGCTGGGGTTACTACCAAGGTAACTATTCCCTCAGCTGAGAAGGTACGTCTTTATGCCTATGCCTTAGAGGATGGCTCTACCTCTTATTTAGTAGCGCTTAATAACTTTAAATCCATCACCCGCTATAACACTTCCCCACTTTATGCAAGAGCCGTGTTTGAGCTTTCAGAATACATACGCATGGGCTATGTTAAGGCCAAGCAAAAGATGGGGATCACCGTAAATCCTGAGGGGAGACGCCCGTAAATGAAGAAGTTACTCATCGCCTTAACCCTAATTGTGAGTAGTGCCTTAATTTTAAATGGCTGCTCCTCCTCATCAAGTGGGAAATATACGCGTGTCGGCTCTTCAGGAAGCTATGGCACAGGACCTGGGCATACCCGTCCCTATCCACAAAATGAAAGCGTTGATCTAAATGGAGTACAGTCCATTCCTATAAGATATGAGAAGACCGACGGTCGTGGCTGTAACCGCAACTATACGGTTTTAGGAAAAAACTATGAGGTGTGGAATGGTATGACCTCCTATATTGAGGAGGGTACAGCCTCTTGGTATGGACCAAATTTCCATGGCAAGAAAACCTCTATGGGTGAGACCTATAATCAAAAGGGGATCAGCGCCGCCCATAAAAATGTGCCTCTGCCTGCTTATTTGAAGGTTACCAATCTTTCAAATGGCAAGAAGATGGTCGTAAGAGTAAATGACAGAGGTCCCTTTGTTGGTGATCGCATCATCGATCTCTCAGAAGGTGCTGCTCGCTATTTGGGAGTTTATGGACCAGGCACTGCCAAGGTACGTCTTGAATATTTAAACATTGCAAGTAACGGTACTGTTACTAATGCCAAAGGTAGCGCCTCCCAAAGCTCATCCTCCTCAAGCTATCAAGGACCTGTTAGAACTGATAGCCAAACTCCTGTATCAAACTCCTCAACCTTCCCAGTTGAAGGAGGCTTTACCGGTCAGTCTGGCTGGGTCAATTCTGATGGCTGGATAAGCTATGACAATAAGGCTGTCAATCGCTCTCAGACGCCTAGTCAAAGCTCGGTGGGCTATAATAATCAACCAAATAATAGCACTAGTGTATCTTCAAGCTCTGGCTACTATGTACAAATGGCCGCAACCTCAGATCAATCTAAGGCTCAGGAGATATGCTCTACTATGGCCAAGCGTTTGGGCACTGCTGTAAAAGTGCAAAACCAAAACGGGATCTATAAAGTCCTCGCCGGGCCCTTTAACAGCGAAGATCAAGCTCGCCTTATGGCCCAAAAGGCCAAAAGCCTAGGTGCTAGCG
>CAVHVI010000257.1:0-2075 GCA_963639245.1 Bacteroidaceae bacterium | reverse complement strand
GAGCTATATAGATAACTAAGATTTTGCCCAGTGCTTAGCTTATGAAAGGACAAACAAAGCATTACCTTGGCAAGCTCCTCACCAAAAACTGATGACAAATCCTCAATTAGTCCTATATCTTGAGCCACCTCGTAATAAAGAGGTAATTCACCTACAAGCACTGTGGACAAAGATTCATTTAAGCAGGAGACGGTCGCATCGCAAGTTGCCTGAGATGCTTTAGCTAATGGCTCTATTTTTGCCTTGCCACGTTTATTGTACCTTTGCTGATACTCCTCATTGGTGAGAAATTCGTTATCAACTACATAGCCTAAGTAAATTCTCTTTTCTAAGCCCCGCCCCTTATCCTTATCCCAATAGTACTGACGCTCAACTACACGGAGCTTGTTTGAGATCTTAAGGATGATTGCTTTTGGGTTATTTCGAGGGAAATTTTTGATATCAGCAAGATCTGGCATTGGGATTTTATTTGTCATGGCAATTTCTCTTTATACGTATTCTTATTAAACAATACAAGTACGTATTAAATCTTCCCTATTTAATCCATAAAAATACCTCCATCAAAATTCGATGAAGGTATTGTCGCCGATCAAATTGCTATGGAGCTCATATTATAGGTCTTGCTCCTGGACGGCCTAAAGTTCCAGTTCTAGCAGGTGCTGCTCCTGGGCCTACAGATCCACCACCTCTACCTGGTGCGACTGCTCCTGGTGCTACTGCTCCTGGCGCTACTGCTCCTGGCGCTACTGCTCCTGGTGCTACTGCTCCTGGTGCTACTGCTGCAGGTGCAGGATTATTTGCTGCGGTAATTACCTGTCGCAACGCACATTGATTAGCCGCAGATACCGGTGTATCAGCCTGAGTTTGCTCTAAATATTTAAATTCTAGTTTTTGAGAATCGAAACTTGCACTATCTGAATTTATTGACAGAGTAGATACTGCAGGAACAGCACCAGTTGCCTTTGATTGATAGGTTTTAAAGCTTGCAAAAATAAGTGAAGTACATGTTTTGATATGAGCAAGCACTAATATAGCTTGATCCATCTTACTCTTTAAGGTAGAACTACCTACAGGAGCATAGCACCAATTTTTTTTCTCTACCCACTTCTCGGCTACGATTTGATCGATAAAATCCTTAATAATTCCTAAAATAGTATCCAAAACATAATAAATGGCATCAAGTAATGCTTGAGCATAATCCCACTTTGCTTTAGTTACAGCTTTCTGTTTTGCTGCATCTGCAGGATTAGCTCGAGCATCATCAATCTTTGTTGCTTTATCCTCTTTCTTCTTAGATAATTTGGTAAATGTTCTTTCTTGCGTCGAGCCCTCACCAAAATGTTTATCATAAAATTTTAAAGCATATCGTGCGCCTTTAAATACACGTGTATAAAAAGTGCCTTTCTTACTGCTAGTAGTGGTACAAAGCGCATCCGCGACAAAGTTCAAGGAATACTCAAGAATATTTTTAGCCTGCTCACGTCTGCCTTGAGTTTGCATCTTAATCTCAGATCCTACGAGCTTAACACTTCCATATGAAAGAGCCACTCCGGAAGCAAGAGGTCCATTAAGCTTCAAGCTATTTGCTGCAGTCAAACTTACACTATAAGCAGTTCCTGAAATTCCCTTATAGGTTTCAACTGAAAACTTAGAAGTTAATGTATCACTTGTATCTTCACCATCCTTACCTTCAGGAACAGAGCCCCAAAAAGTCGATCCAGCTGTAATTGTAGTTCCTGTTTGAGCAACCTCTACACTACTGCCACCAACCACAGACTTGATGCTATCACTACTGGTTACGGTAATTTTGCCTGATGACTGCAAGGAGATCCCTTCAATACCATGTAAAATTATATTTTTGGCGGTAACCTCAAAATTACCATCCTCTCCGTTAAATTTAAAGCCATCCTTGTTGTTATATACCAAGACATTCTTTGACTCTTCCTTAATAAAGGATATATGACACTGTTTGACAATGTTTTGTGCCAGCTCGAACATTTTAGAGGATGCAGATTTAAATTCATCCTTAGCGCTCTTGACCTTTTTTACCTCATCAGGAGCATTATCTTTTAAGC
>CAVHVI010000256.1:0-2096 GCA_963639245.1 Bacteroidaceae bacterium | reverse complement strand
ACGATCCTCTGTATAGGTGCTATTGAGATTAGGTATCATCATGCTTTAACAATTTTAAAAGATAGGTTTGAGTGGTTGTTTGTGCTAGTAGCAATTTTATGAAAGTTACATTGCAAAGAGAAATACTATTCTCACAAAACAGTCTTTCTAACTAAAGAAGGCGCCTTAAGGCGCCTTCAAAAGAATCAACTAAGTCAAATTACTTAGCGATAGGATCCTTCTTCTCCATGGACTTGATGAGCTCAAGAACCTTGTTGGAGTAGCCGATCTCGTTGTCGTACCAAGAAACGAGCTTGACGAAGTGATCGTTCAAAGCAATACCAGCCTTCTCGTCGAAGATGGAGGTGTGGGTATTGTTGAGGATGTCTGAAGAAACGATAGCTTCATCAGTGTAATCCATAACACCCTTCATAGGACCAGCAACTGCTTCCTTAACAGCGTTGCAGATCTCTTCATAGGTTGCAGCCTTCTCGAGGGTGCAGGTCAAGTCAACAACAGAAACGTCCAAGGTAGGAACGCGGATTGACATGCCGGTCAACTTGCCGTTCAAGGAAGGAATAACCTTACCAACAGCCTTAGCAGCACCAGTTGATGAAGGGATGATGTTGCCAGCTGCACCACGGCCGCCGCGCCAATCCTTCATTGAAGGACCGTCAACAGTACGCTGAGTTGCGGTGGTGGAGTGAACAGTAGTCATCAAGCCTTCCTTGATGCCGAACTTGTCGTGGATAACCTTAGCCAAAGGAGCTAAGCAGTTGGTGGTGCAGGAAGCGTTGGAAACGATGTCCTGACCAGCATAGGTGTCGTCGTTAACACCAACAACGAACATAGGGGTTGCATCCTTAGAAGGAGCAGACATAACAACACGCTTTGCACCAGCGGTGATGTGCTTACGAGCAAGCTCGTCAGTTAGGAAGAAACCAGTTGACTCAACAACGTAGTCAGCACCGATATCGCCCCACTTCAAGTTAGCAGGATCCTTCTCAGCGGTGATACGGATGGTGTTGCCATTGACGATCAAGTTGCCGTCTTTGACTTCAACCTTACCCTGGAAAGGGCCGTGCATGGTGTCGTAGCGGAGCATGTAGCTCATGTACTCAGGAGGGAGCAAGTCATTGATGCCAACAACCTGAATGCCGAGCTCAGGACGAGCAACGGAAGCACGGAAAACGAAACGGCCAATACGGCCAAAGCCGTTAATACCAACTTTAATAGTCATAGAGAATTCACCTGTTTTATAAAAAAGTGACGTTTATTTAAACGCCATTAATTTACTCCAAATTATGAAAAAAAGTCAAGGTGCTAAACTTTTTTTGTGCAATGGTTTCCATCGCTCTATACCGCATTAGCTAAGCATTTGTTAATTTTTACCTACAATTTGTTAAGACTTGGAAAATAGAATGTGAAAAATTATTTCATTGCATGAGCTCTGTGAAAATTTTGCCTTCGATGCAGTGCTGAGAGGGAGGATAGCAAGCATGTTATGCGACAAAATGTATTTATCGAGCTTATGAGCCCATAGCCTAAATTAAAGCCATGGATCAACATTCTTATACTTTTGTGCGTTAGCTCTACATTCTTCCTTTTAAAATGCGTACCTTAAGACGAAATCATAATTTTAGATCCCGTATAATCTTACTATCAGGGAGTAAATTAAACTCTTTTGACATGGCACATGTATTTGGCGTTGTTTTAAAGCAGTGCAAGAAAAGTTACCTTGCACTTTATTGATGATTAAGCTTTTGCTCTTCTTTCAATTTTTAGTTGAGGAATGATGCTTGCTCTATCGTTTTAATTAGATAGCCAATAACGCAGCGTAGATCTGTGTCTTTAAGAGTTAACTGATCCCTAAAATTCAATTTTTTAAATTTTGCTCTTAAAGCTTTTATAGCTTGCAGCTAAATCCAGTAAATAGTAGGTAAGGCTTAGGCTGTGGTTTATAGTTATTAGAGCAATGCGAAGGCAATAAAAGACAGGCTGTTTTGGTTTTGAGGATTTTATCTTTAAGCAAAAAAAGATAGTTCCCTATACCTGCATTTAACACATGGATATTCAAAAGTTAGCAGATGAGGCTCAGATAGGTACCTCTTATATAG
>CAVHVI010000255.1:0-2135 GCA_963639245.1 Bacteroidaceae bacterium | reverse complement strand
GGCCAAACTCTCATTGCTCTCGTTACATATTACATAGGGCACATGCTCAAGATGATAGGAGGCACCATAACCAAAAATGATGCACTGCACTATAACCGGTGCGATCAAAATCATGCGCGAGCTAGGATCCATAAGAATGGTGAGAAATTCCTTTTTAATTAAGGCTAGGATCCTAAGATAGGATTTAAAAAGCATCTCCAGCATTATTTGCTATCCCTTTTAACCTGTCTTACTGCCAATGTAAAAAACAACGCGCACCAAGCTAGTTGAATAGCAAAATTTTGCCATATATAGGCGCCATTACCCCCAGATAACATATTAATACGCATGGCCTTGACTTCATAGGTTGGTGGAATGATCTTGCCAATAAAAGCGATAAAGGGCTCTACCGCTCTTAGATCAAAAAGGAGACCTGAGAGCATTACTGTAGGCAAAAAGCCAATGATCACAGCACACTGCGCGGCCGTAAACTGACTTTTAAGCTTGGCTGAAATCAAAACTCCAAGACAGATCATTTCAAGGGCATATATAGAAAGGCTAGCAATTAAGGCCAGAATATTGCCTCTAATTGGGATCTTATATAAAAGCTCACCTAAAGCTAGGATGATGAATACTGCCCATAGGGAAAGGACGTAATAGATGATAACCTTAGCAGATACGATCTGAAGTGCTGAAGCGTTGGTGGCTGCTAGGGATTCAATAGTTTTTCTATCCCATTCTCGTGCAATTACAAAGCAACCTAAAAAGATACTCATGAGGCTTATGATGCTAACGTATTGGCCTGACATTAGAAACCATACAGATTCATTAGCCTCATTAAACCAGTTGCGCGTGATGATAGAGATACGCTTGCTATCATCAGGATAAAGCTTGGACATGGCATTTTGTAAACTAAGCTTAATATAGCTATCTGAAATTGAGGCAAGTTGCGCTTCGGTGCCATTTAGATAGATAACTAGCTCGCCATGTCCCTGCAAAAGCTTAGATGTAAAATCTTTTGGTATGTATAACAAGGATTTTACTTGATCGCTATCAAGCAACGCTTTACCTTCAGCAAAGCTATTTACCATGCTTACCTTAAAGCTTGTAGATCCTAAAAACTCCTGTGCAATGGTTCTCTCAATTAAGCTTTGGTTATAGCTTGCAATACATAGGCTTACGGGCTTAACCTCCATTCTAATGGCGCTTCCATAAATAATTACGAGCACCACTGGCAAGATAAAGACCAAGACGAAGACTGATTTATCCTTTAAGATCTGCTTAATTTCCTTTTCAAGCAGGATGGAGAGATAGCTCATTTTCTATCTCCCTCCTGCCTAAACTTTAAGACCTGCTCGACAAAGGTATCCTCAATGCTTATCCTTTTTCCATCCTTAACGCAGATCTCATCAGGCGATCCTAAAACTAGTATTTTTCCTTGATCCTGAATTAAGAAATTGTCACAGTATTCAGCCTCATCCATAAAATGAGTGGTAACGATTACGCAGGTACCAGATGAAGCTAAGGCACTTACTCTATCCCAGAAATTACGCCTTGCATAGGGATCGGCCCCAGAGGTTGCCTCATCTAGAAATAAGATCTTTGGTCTATGAATTAAAGCACAGGCCATTGAAAGCTGACGTTGCATACCAAAGGGTAGATCCTCACCCTTGACCCGCTTAAATTTATCTAAGGAGAATTCCTCTAAAAGCTCTTCAATGCGTTTTTTTAAACCCTTGCCATAAAGGCCATAGCTTAAGCCAAAGTACTCAAGATTCTGCATGACACTGAGCTTGCGGTATAGAGAGAATTTTTGTGAGACATAACCTATAGTGTCACGGGCATCATCCTTAGCATGGTTTAAATCAAAGCCGTTTACTTTTACGCTACCAGAGGTTGGAGCTAAAAGTGCGCAGATCATACGAAAGGTCGTGGTCTTACCAGCGCCATTTGGTCCTAATAGTCCAAAGATTTCACCCTTATGGACCTTAAAGCTTGATTTTTGTACGGCGGTAAAGCTACCAAACTGCTTTTTTATCTCATGCACCTCGACAACCGCTGAATTAGGATCAAAGCGATTTACCTTAAGCATTGCTTGAGACTCTGCCTCATGCAAGGAAATATCCTGTGTAGTAAAACACTGCGCAATATAGGCA
>CAVHVI010000254.1:0-2143 GCA_963639245.1 Bacteroidaceae bacterium | reverse complement strand
TCCAAAATTGTGCCTTTTTCATGACACAATCTTAAGGCTAGCATACTTTTAACAAGGAAGTTTAAATCTTTTTATCCTCGCGATTGCGTACCATAGCGACTATAGTGCTAATCACCTGCTTTGAATTCAAAGGCTTAGCCAAATGCTCATTCATGCCCGCTTCCTTAGCCTTTATCTTATCCTCAACAAATGCATTAGCCGTCATTGCGATAATAGGAACCGTCTTAGCATCAGATCGATTGAGAGCGCGGATCTTTCTAGTGGCCTCATAACCATCTGTTATAGGCATCATGACATCCATTAAGATTACATCAAAGGCTCCCTCTTTTGATGATTTAAACTTATCTAAGGCATCTTGTCCGTTATAGGCCTTAGTTACCACAGCATCTTCCTTCTCCAGCATGAAAGATGATATTTCCATGTTGAGTTCATTGTCCTCAACTAACAATACATTAAGATTTTTAATTGATGTTATAGGATCTTTATGATTAGAGAGGGACTTATCGTTGATAGCTACAATCTTAAAAGGGATGATCACGACAAAGGAGGTCCCCACATTCTTGCTACTCTCAACCTTAATGCTTCCTCCCATCTTCTCAATCAAGGCCTTGCAAATGGCCATGCCTAAGCCACTGCCACCATACTTTGACTGGTTTTCATTATTCTCCTGAGCAAAAGGCTCAAAGATCTTCTCCAAAAATTCTGGAGTCATGCCAATACCGTTATCCTCACAGGTAATTTCAATAGAAACGGTATCGTCAACTACTCCAAGCTCACGGTAGCTGATCACAATATTGCCATGATCCCTATTGTATTTCACGGCATTGCCGAAAATATTCATAAGCACACGCTTTACATGCGCTGGGCTACCAACTAAATCCCAATGTGTGACATTTTGATTACTGTGTTTTACAGAGATCCCGCGCTCAAAGGCGATCTTTTCTATAACTGTAGTAACCTCTAAGGCTACATCCTTAAGATTAAAGGGAATCTCCTCTAAAACAACATTCCCCGACTCAAGCTTGCCCATATCCAAAACTTCATTAACAAGTTCAAGTAAAAGGTTTGAGGCAATCTTAATCTTCTCACGGCATTCTGATTGTTTATTTAGATCATTTTTATAATGCTCGGCCACTTCAAGCATGCCACAAATGCCATTAATAGGAGTTCTTATATCGTGACTCATACGTTGCAAGAAGCGAGTTTTGGCCATATTGGCAGCCTCTGCCTTTTTAGCCTCCTGCTCTAATTGAGTCTTATAAATCTTGTCTTTTGCAAGCTGTAAGAGCTCATACTCCCTATTGGTCCTGCGATTGTAGGTATATATGCAAAAAAGAACGATGAGATAAATAATAATGGCCAGCATAATATTTTGCGGCATACTATGAAATATTTTGGAAAACGGAACATATTCATAAATGTAATGAGTTCTTTGCCTAAGCATGACTCCTAGATAATATTTTCCATCGGCACTGATAAGTGAAACATGTCGGCTATCCTGCTTGCCTTTAAGGGCTTGCAACCTATCACTATCCTCAGTTTTTCTTCCAATAAAAGAGCTATCATTACTTGCAACGATTACGCCCTCATCTGCTATAACAATAGTACCGTCTGATGCAATGTTGTAGCCAGATAATAAGGACTGTAATGTCAGCGTATAGCTTTGAGCATATTCAGCACTGGTGTAAAAGTAAGAAACAACAATTCCTTCCTCATCTACTCTAGTACAAGCGCCATAGTCTATATAACCTCCATCAGGGAGAGTAAGACGACCTGTGTAGCTTTTTTGCGGATACACCGCCGTCTCTAAAACCATATCCTTGCGTAATTCCTTATTTAACAGACTTCCAATTGCTAGATGATTGTGATACTGAGAGAGGATGTTGCCATTCTTATCTAACACAAATACGCCACTTACCCACATCTGCTTGGCTAGTTGACGTAGCATTTGCACACTTAAGCTTTCGCCTTCTTTCACATTAATGGCAATTTTTTTACTAATTTGACGTGAGTTTTCAATAGATCTTAAAAGACTTTGCGATTCATTTGATTCATTAAATCTTGTATAGGTTGAGCATTGCACCTTCATGTAATTGACGGTTCTTATCATTGCCTGCTCAAGATTATCTCTCTCGTGTAAAAC
>CAVHVI010000253.1:0-2146 GCA_963639245.1 Bacteroidaceae bacterium | reverse complement strand
AACTATATGTTTTATATAAAGAAATCGAATGTTGTTTGAATCGTACACTCAACGCCGTTGCGTTCGAAAACAGGGGTTACACTATGCATCGAGCAAAAACACAAATGTCAGCTATTTAAAAAGAAAATCGAGGACTACAAGCATGGAACTTAATGACAAGGTAAAGATAGAGCAAGATTTAGGGGAGCTCACTTGCCTACGTTCAAGATTAGGCGATGAGCTTATTGCTATGCTTTTAGATAACAGCATTAACGAGATCATGCTCAATGCTGACGGAGAGCTCTTTGTAGAAACTAGTGATGGTCAAATGCTAAATAAAGGTAGCATTGAGAAAACCGCGGCCCGCAAAATAGTCTTAACCATAGCCTCAAAGTTTGTTCCCGAGGGATTTAACGCAGATCATCCAATCTTTGACTGTCAAATTCCACTTTGTAATGCGCGCTTTCACGGAATGTTGCCACCTCTTGTAGATGTACCTAGCTTTTGCATTCGCCGTCATCTCTCAAAGCTTTTAGACTTTGATGAGCTTTTGCAAAAAGGTATGCTCGATGAGTACAGTACCGCCATTTTGACAAAGGCGCTAATTAACAAACGCTCCATGATCATCTGCGGCGAAACCGGATCAGGCAAGACCACACTGTTATGCAGTCTGCTTGCCAAGCTAAAAACACTTACCCCAGATGAGAGGATCATCTCAATCGAAGATACCCCAGAAATTCCTAAGATCCTGACAAATACCCTCGCAACCTTTGCCCACGATAAAAAAGATCCCCAAATACTTGTTGTATCGGCACTTAGAATGCGTCCTGATCGCATCATTATGGGCGAGATCAGAGGAGCTGAAGCCTTAGACCTCATGGACGCACTCACCACGGGCCACAGTGGGTCGATGGCCACAATGCATGCCGGCAATCCCCTACAGGCTCTATTAAGATTATCGCTTTTAGTCTCACGTCATCCGCAAGCACCAAGACGCATTGAGGAAACCGTAGCCAATGCCATCGATCTAATTGTGCAACTTGAGGCAAAACCAAAGCGCTGTGTAAGCTCCATAGTTGAGGTCAATGCCTTTAAAAACGGAAACTTTATCACCACCACCCTTTATCAAAAAACAACCACCAACTCTTGGCAGTCTGATTTAGAAAATAAAAACGCCAATTCTTCATCTTTTAACAATGAATTACAGGAGGTGTCACTACAGAAAACTTTTGGCTCTTTATCTAATACATAGGAGGTGAATACAAAGATTTAAAAAAAGCTTACGGCAGCTTAAGCCGTGTTTTTACAAGACTATATAAACATAAATAAGGAGAATGCATGTCACGGACAATATTGTCAGATGAAGGCATCAATCAAAAGCTGCTTAAGCTGTTAAATACAGGAAGCAGACTCTTGAAGAAAAGGAAGCAATCCCGTATCGGTCATCGCATGCCAAAGCATACGACTAAGAGAAGCTTTGATCAGGTAAAAATTGCAGGCCCTCGTATCTCAAATCAGGAAAAGCAATTTCAGCAAAGCTACCTACAAGCGCTATTAAAACTTAAATTGTGCCAAACCAAGCTTACCAGAATTCCCCCGCATTTATACCAGACGTCAGGCACTAAAGATCTTCCATTGCAGAATTATCAAGCGCATGTAAAAGCTGAAAATTATCAGGAAATGAAGGCTTTTTATTGATCACAAGCTCTAGACAAAATTAAGGAACGATAATGCATACTTTAAAAACTATCATTATTCTACTGGCTCTATTTTGTGCCATGCCGGTATTGGCCTCAGAAACTAGCACCGGCGTCTTGCCATATGAAAGCTGGCTTTCCACCTTGCAAAAATCCCTAACCGGCCCTGTAGCTTTTTCAATTTCCTTGATCGGAATTGTATCCTGCGGTGCCACGTTAATCTTTGCAGGCGGTGAGATAGGCAGATTTCTAAGAACTCTTATCTATCTTGTGCTGGTGATGACGCTACTTGTTGGCGCCAACTCACTGATGACGCGCTTTTTTAATGGAGCCGTGATCGCTCAGGAAATCCCCTCGCAATTTCACGAGGATCCAATAGAGCTAAGTCCCCTAGTTAAGAACATTCGCACTAGCTCCTATACCGAGGATACAAGACATGAGCTTACCTACTTCTTAAATGAGGACAGAGG
>CAVHVI010000252.1:0-2184 GCA_963639245.1 Bacteroidaceae bacterium | reverse complement strand
TAATTAAGCTTCCTTTAACAGTAGGATCGATGTAATTTGCCATATTCTGGGGACAAGTGTCCAAGTAATGAGAATTTAATTCTTAAATTAGGAGTCTTCGGCTTCTGTAACAGGATATCAAGAGCTTTTAAAAGACTGTTGTTGAGGGAGGCCGGTTACAGTAGATGGCTATGCTCAACAACTTAAAATATTAAGCCACTGAATTTAAAATGGCCAGTATTATGTTTTTGTTCGATAACATGACAACTTAAAGAAAATTTCCATCGCCCTATCGCTCCTGTGAAATTTTATAAGAACTTCAATTGAATTCTTTTGGTACAGTTGATATTCTGCAACTATGGGGTTGTTTAAGTCTTATTGGAAATAAGGATCATGCTCGATAACAAAACTTTGAAAAAAGCGCCGTATGGATTAGCTTCTTTTCCTGTTCTTATTGACAATAACTTTATATACGTCGATAAAACAAAATATATTGAAGAGCTTGAACACGCTGCAACCCTTTATCCTTTTATTGTAAGACCTCGTCGCTTCGGCAAAACTCTTTTTACCTCAATCCTACAGCTTTACTACGATAAATCCTCCGGTCTAGATTTTGACAGATATTTTGCTAATACCTATATTGGCTCGCACAAAACACCGCTTGCTAACTCTTTTTGTGTATTAAGATTTGATTTTTCAGGAATTTATCCGCAAGACTTCCTACAAGGTTTTATTAGAAAAGTAAGACAAGGATTAGTAAATTTTCAAAAACGCTATCCTTTTGAGGATGGCTTAAAACTCCTCCAGGGTAAATTTACTGATCCTAGTGATCTGCTAGGACAATATCTTGATGCATTTTCATTAAATTTTGATGAAAAGGTATATTTGATCATTGACGAATATGATCAGTCTGCAAATGAGGTGCTATCAGATAACGTAGATAATTTTCGTAGCTTAACCTCCAAGGGAGGCATCTTAAAAACATTCTATAGCAATCTTAAAGACAGGACATTTGATATCATTGAACGCATTTTTATCACTGGAGTTACATCCATATCTCTAGATTCAATGACATCAGGCTTCTCTATTGCAAAAAATCTTAGTACTTCATCAAAATTTGCAAACTTGTTTGGCTTTACTCACGAGGAATTACAGCAAATAATTCCTCAATTGATAAATTTAGATGAGTGTAATCTAACAAAAGAAGTGATCATAAAGCAGCTAAAGGAATGGTATAACGGCTACAGGTTTAGTCCTAATAGTGAGTCTACTATATATAATGCATCTAACTGCATTTATTACCTTTCCACCTTAGCATCTGAAAATAAGATCCCTGATATCATGATCGATCCTGCTTTTGCTCAGGATCAATTAAAAATTCAAAATATCCTTAAGCTCGGTCAAACAGAGTTTGTTTATGAAATCATTAACAAAGCTCTGCGAAATGAGCCTATTGCCTTTGAATGTATTGAACCTCAAATTATCAACCTAAATAGAAATGATAGATTAGATAATATTGGCGTCTTATCTGCTTTGTATTACCTAGGCTTTCTTACTTATGTTCAAGGTCAAGAAAAAGCATTAATAATTCCAAACCGCTCTGTAAGGATCCAATTCTTTGAATACTATGCAAATAGCATTTTGGGCACAAAAGAATGGAAATATACTCCGTTAATTTATCAAAACGCCTATAAAGCTTTATCAAAAGGCGATCCCAAACCATTCTTGGAGACCATCACTGCAAGATTAAGTCAAAAGACAGGCTTACGATCTGCCCTATCATTCAAGGAAAGTAACCTTCAGACATTAATTGCCGGTTCCTTCTTTACAGATGCCTTCATAGTTGACCTAGAATATGAAGTAAGAGGAATTGACAAGGGGGCAATTGATGTATTAATTCGTCCAGCTAACAAAGATGCAGGCCCCTATTCTTATTTGCTCGAATTAAAATATCTGCCTCAAAAAAAGGCTTCCCCAGAATCCATCAATATCGCACTACAAAACGCTAAACTTCAAGCACAGCGATATGCCAATGGTGATAACATCAAGAATATACCAAATCTTAAGTGTGTAACTACCGTTTTTGTTGGACTTGAACTTAAGGCTTACGAAATTTTCTAGAAGCAATGCAAAAGCAGGAGTCGATTTTTTTTATATTTTGATCTTTGACATTTAAATTACAAATTAGATGGATTTGTTTAAAGA
>CAVHVI010000251.1:0-2189 GCA_963639245.1 Bacteroidaceae bacterium | reverse complement strand
TCTAAGACATCTGTTCCTGAACGCTTGAGCGCAGAGGTAAAGCTTGGTGAATCTCATGATGATGCTTTAAATATTAAAGTTACAGGTAAGAATATTGAAGATGCTTTAAAGCAGGATCTCTTAAAAAATAATGATAATACTTGTGGGAAAGAGCTACTTGAGCGAAATGGGGCTGTAGCTTTTGATTTTGAATCTGTAAAGATTGCTAATAAGCTTAATTTAGATATCGATACCAAAAAGGTTTGGGGAGTATCCATTCAGCTCTATGCTCTGCGCTCAAAAAAGAACTGGGGTATAGGTGATTTTGAGGATTTAAAGGATCTGCTACCTGAGATTGCTAAGAGTGGTGGCCATTTTGTAGGCTTAAATCCCTTGCATGCAGGCTATCCGGCATCTCCCGATCCTGCAAATTGTTCACCTTATTCGCCCTCATCACGCCTATTTTTAAATATTGCTTATATCAGTGTGCCTAGTGTGCCTGAGTATTTAAGCTGTAAGGAGGCCTGTGCCGAGGTTGCAAGCGAGGAGTTTAAGCGAAAGGTTAAGGCCTTACGTGAGCGTGAGTATGTAGATTGGCATGGAGTGTTAGAGCTTAAGCTCAAGGTTTTAAGAATTATCTTTAAGCACATGCATGTGGATGACAAGCGTTCTAATCGTGGCCGTAAATTCTTAGCCTTTATTGAGCAGGGCGGGGATAACCTCATGAATATGGCAACCTATGGTGCAATTCAAGAGGAGCTATTTAATCAAGGTATCGATGCTTCAGGTTGGCAGGCCTTCCCTCGAGAGCTCTCGCACTGCAACTCTCCCTTTGTCGAGGTTTGGCGCAATCAGCACTCAGAACTAGTGCGTTTTTATTGCTATCTGCAGTTCTTAGCTCAAGAGCAGCTAGATGCCGCCTTTGAGCAAGGACGTAAGGCGCATATGGCAGTGGGCATCTATAGAGATTTAGCTGTAGGCGTATCCGCAGGCTCCTGTGACGTGTGGGGCGATCTTAATAATATTTATAGAACTAAGGCTTCAGTGGGTGCTCCTCCTGATCCCCTAGGTCCCCAAGGCCAGGTATGGGGCTTGGTTCCTATGGATCCGGTAGCATTAAAGGATACTGCCTATGATGCCATGATCAAGCTTTATCGCTCTAACATGCAAAGCTGTGGCGCCTTGAGAATTGATCATGCCGCAGGCTTAAATCGTCTATGGTGGGTAAGAGATGGACATAAGGCCTCAGAGGGTGCTTATGTCAAATCCAATATGCATGATCTCTTAGGTATTATCTGCTTAGAGAGTCATCGCAATCACTGCATGATCATCGCTGAGGATTTAGGTACCATCCCTCAGGATCTTAGAGATGCACTGTCAAAGTGTGGAGCACTGTCCTATAAAATTTTCTTATACGAGCGTGCAGGGGATGGTGGCTTTATAGCACCTAATGATTATCCCCGCACGGCAATGGCGGCCTTGACTACGCATGATATGCCAACTCTTAAGGGCTGGTGGAGCTGTCTTGATTTAAAGGAAGGCATCAAGATGGGGATCTACACTAAAGAGCAATCAGAGGCCTTGGTGAAGGATAGAGAGAATGCCAAGCAGCGTATGTTTGATAGCATGCGTTATTTCAATACCCTATTGCCAAGTGTAGCGCAGGATGCGAGCAAGGCAGAATTCTCAGATGATCTCGTGCTCTCCATGCAGCAGCATTTTTGCTCGACCAACGCCTTACTTTGCTCATCGCAGCTTGAGGATTGGTGTCAAGTTGAGAAACCCGTCAATGTTCCAGGAACGATGCGTGAGTATCCTAATTGGAGACGCAAGCTTAATAAAGACTTGGATGAAATTTTTAGCGATGACAGAGTTAAGAAGTTAACCTCTGCCATGACCAAAGCCCGTGAAGGCTGATTTAGGAGATATGTAAATGTTAATAGACGAATTAAATGCAGCCCACTTAACTAAGCCTTTTGAGGCCTTGGGGTTACAGCCTATGCAGGAGGGCGGATTTATCCTGCGTGCTTATTTGCCTGGTGCCCGTCATGTTGAGGTGCTTTTATTAAAGGATAAAAGCTCCCTAGGCTCTATGGAGGAAATAGCAGGTGGCCTTTTTGAGCTAAAGCTTCCTATTTTAAAATCACAGTTGCATTATAAATTTAAGGTCGCCTATGATGAGGCTGAGGTTGAAGTTATCGATCCTTATC
>CAVHVI010000250.1:0-2196 GCA_963639245.1 Bacteroidaceae bacterium | reverse complement strand
GGGCACATGATCAGACGCAAGATCATTGAGCTCACTGATCAAGGTGCATTTATCGATGGTGGAGAGTTTGGTGAACTCTTCGTACCACGCTCACAGCTTCCAAAGGATATAGCCATAGATGATGAGCTACGCGTCTTCTTATTTAAAGATGGTGGACGTGTGTTGGCAACTGCACGTCACCCTTATTTAGAGCTAGGCATGACTGGGCGTTTGCGTGTAACCGAAATAGACTGCGGTACGGTGTATATGGATTTGGGCATTCCTAAGGAATTGGTAGTTCCCATTTCAGAACAACGCAGTATGTTTGAGGTAGGACAGAGCGTCATGGTGTATGTGGCCATGGACGATCAAGGTCGCCTCTTTGGCACTCAGCGCTATAACCGCTATATTCGTGATGTTCCAGAAAAGCGCGATAGCTACAAGCGCTTTCAAAGAGTAACGCTTGTGCCTATCTCAAGAACTCCTCTTGGCTATAAGGCTATTGTAAATGATGAAGTCTATGGCCTTATGTACAAGGAAAATGAAAAGGGCGAGATCCATATAGGTAAGCGTTATGAAGGCTATGTTTTATCAGTACGTCCTGATGGTCGCTTGGATGTTTCCTTGCAACAACCAGGCGTTGGCGGTACTGAGCATGCCGCAGCCGAGCTTATGAAGATCTTAGAGAGCTCTGGTGGCTTTTTAGGCTTTAATGATAAGTCACCTGCTGATGATATTGAGGATTTTCTGCACATGTCCAAGGGCCGCTTTAAGAAGGCCATTGGCAATTTATACAAGCAACGCTATATCGAGCTTTTAGAAAGTGGCATTAAGCTTACTGAGGCTGGACAAAAGTTCTTAGATGAAAAAAATGCCAAGCGTGCGCATAAGGAATAAAAAGGATCATTGATGTTTATTGAATGGTTAATGTTTGTGATTAAGGTAATTACCTTAGCAGCTTTTGCGGCAGTTCCTGCCTTGATGCTAATTGGCTCAAGACTTAAGGGCAAAAAGAAAAAGTCTGGCCTAAAAATTGAGGGTGCTGAAGATGAAGAGGGCACTCTTAGTATAGTTCCCTTGCTTAAATATCAATTAAGTCGCAAGAAATTTATCACTAAGGCCTTAGCTGATACCAAGATCCTAACTGATGAGGAGCTACTTGAGGAGCAGGATAAGGCTCAAAATGATGGCAAGCTTTCAAAGAAGGCCAAAAAGGCTAAAAAGAAGAAGGATAAGGAGTTAGAAAAAACTGAGCGTGAGGCCATGGTTAAGGCGGAAATGGAGCGCCAAGAGAAAATTACCAAGGCTCGTGCAGAGGGAACTTTCTGTCCAAGAAATCTTTATGTCTTAGATTATGACGGTGATGTGAAGGCGAGTGAGAATGATGCCTTACGCCGTGAGATTGATGCTGTATTGGATTGCGCAACTAAAGACGATGAGGTGATATTAAGACTTACCTCCCCAGGTGGCATGGTAAATACCTATGGCCTAGCCTCATCTGAGCTTGTGAGAATTCGTGAACGAGGAATTCATCTAACAGTTTGTGTCGATGAGGTGGCAGCCTCTGGCGGTTATTTAATGGCCTGCGTTGCAGAGAAGATCATCGCCGCTCCCTTTGCCTATATAGGATCTATTGGCGTTGTCATGTCTTTGCCTAATTTTAATAAGGTATTGAAGAAGTACGATGTTGACTATGAGCAGATCACTGCCGGTAAATATAAGCGTACTGTGACTGTTTTAGGCGAGAATACCAAAGAGGGTATTGAGAAAACTAAGAGCGAACTTGAGGCGGTGCATCTGCGCTTTAAGGCCGTGGTATCACGCTATCGCCCATCGCTTGATATTGAAAACATTGCAACAGGTGAGCATTGGCTTGCAGAGGATGCTTTGGAGCGAGGCTTAGTTGATGAGATCATGACCTCCGATGATTACATTGCTAAGCAATGTGAGCTTACCTCAGGCTCTGCCGTTGCCATTTCCTGGGATGAGCAGGAGAAGCAATCAAAGCTACAAAAGCTTTTAAAGCTATTTTCTGCTAAGGCATTAGTAAGCGCTGTCGCCGATGAGCTAGATAAGCGCATGTTGTCACAAAAGAATTTACATTAATTTTAAAAAGACGGTTCGCCGTCTTTTATTTATAGTGCAAAGCACAATAAGGATCATGTATGGGAAAGTCGCTGGTGATTGTGGAGCCTCCCTCCAAGGCAACCATTATCA
>CAVHVI010000249.1:0-2198 GCA_963639245.1 Bacteroidaceae bacterium | reverse complement strand
ATGTGACAGATGCCAAATTTTGGCAATTCTAAGGCTAAATCGTGAGCCTATTTAATTCCCTTGTACATGCTATACTCATAGCTCTATAGGCGGTGCTTTACATCTGATTTATTAGCCTTTTGTGAGAACTCAATATGGATATTTCAAGCTTTGAAGATATTTTAAAAGTTGGAGAAACTATTGCTGTTGAGTTTAAGCGTTGTGGAAATGGTATTAGCCCTGATGTGTATGAAACGGTATGCGCCTTCTTAAATCGCTTTGGCGGGGACATCTTTTTAGGAGTATTAGATGACGGATCCGTTGCAGGTATTGCTCCTGAGCACGCACCTAGTCTTGTTAAGAACTTCATAAGCTGTATGAGTAACGAGGCGTTTTTTTCACCTCAGTGCTATTTGGTTCCTAAGATCTTTGAGTATCAAGGCAAGACGTTAATCCATATCCATGTGCCTGCAAGTAATGAGTTACATTCCTATAAAAATGTCATTTACGATCGGGTTGATGATGCTGATATCAAGGTTAAATCTACGCAGATAATTGCGCAGCTAGCAATCCGTAAACAACAGATCTTCACCGAAAGAAAGATCTATCCCTATGTCAAAATTGATAATCTGCGCTTGGATCTTCTCAATACCATAAGGATTAGAGCCAATAACTACAACCGCTATTTAAATCACAAAGAGCATCCTTGGGTGAATATGTCTGATGAGGAGCTTTTGCGTAGTGCTAATCTTTATGGGCATGATTTTGAATCAGACAAGGACGGCTATAACCTTGCGGCCATCATGCTTTTAGGTAAGGATGATGTCATTGCCGATGTTACTCCTGCATATGTTACTGATGCGTTGCTACGCAGGCATAATTTAGACAGATACGACGACCGTTTGGTGGTTAAGACTAATCTTGTTGAAAGCTTTGATCTATTGATGGACTTTGGTATCAAGCATCTTAACGATCCCTTCTTTTTAGAAGGTAGCGAGCGTAAAAGTCTTCCATCTATATTGCTTCGTGAGATGATTGCGAACACTCTTATTCATCGAGAGTTTACAAATTGCTATCAGGCAAAATTTGTTATTGAGCGAGATCGCATGTTCGTGGCAAATGCCTGTAGGGCAACTCATATCGGTTCGCTTACACTTAATAATATGGAGCCAAATCCCAAGAATCCTATAGTTGCGGCATTTTTCCGTAATATTGCTTATGCTGATCAACTAGGTTCAGGTACACGCAATCTCTTTAAGTACAGCAAGTTCTATTCAGGTCACGATCCTGAGCTAATAGAAGGTGATATTTTCAAGATCATTGTTCCTTTAGATGATACGCATGTTCCAGAAGTAATGAGTGAAAATGGGCATATGCTCAAATTGTCTGATCAAACAATCCAAGCTCAGGAAAATACTACCCAAGCTCAAGAAAAAACTACCCAAGTTCAGGAGAAAACTACCCAAGCTCAGGAAAATACTACCCAAGCTCAAGAAAAAACTACCCAAGCTCAAGAAAAAACTACCCAAGCTCAGGAGAAAACTACCCAAACTCAAGAAAAAACTACCCAAGTTCAGAAAAGCACTACCCAAGCATCAGCCACAAATGATTTAGCAGGTGATGTAGACATAAGGACTAGTATTCTAGAATTGATGTCCAATAAGCCTTCGATCACTCAAAAACAGTTAGCTGTAGAATTGCACATATCGATAGATTTAGTTAAATATCATGTGCGTAAGCTGAGAGTTGAGAAAAGGGTTGTTCGAGTTGGAACGTCTCAGAAGGGATATTGGAGTATTACCAAATCGGGTAAAGATTGATTTGCTTATTGAACATTGAGTGAAGGCATATAATATTTTGAGCTAGCCCCAAGAACTGGCTCAACCTCAAAATAAGCATTAACTATGGGTATTCTGTTCGTTAAAAATTCGATCATCTAGATCCTGTTGCAATTTATGTAAGGCAAAGAAGCGCTTAAGCAATGACATACCAAAGAGCAACATTAATATAGAGGTAAAGGTTAACAGGTCTAATTTTAAAGGTAATTCAATATCAGTTGTCATTGAAATTACAAAGAAAAATGTTGCAGTAGCAAACTCACATGTGTGCCATTTCTTAAGCTCATTGACTCTTGCTCTAAAAATTTTTCGATACTTGGGATTTACAACTTTTTCATAGCTAAAGTTGATGACGTTAAGGATTTGCATAGAGTAGAAAAT
>CAVHVI010000248.1:0-2201 GCA_963639245.1 Bacteroidaceae bacterium | reverse complement strand
GTCGATCCCTAGGGATTCAACATCTTTCCTAACAACTTTTGCCCAGCAATTTTAGCAAAAGACAGGCTTAGATCTTGCCTAAAAAAACTGATTTTGATCGCTTGGAGTTTTCCAAATACAAAAAAACCGCGTCGCTTGGGGCAACGCGGCTTTCTTAAGTGCTATCTATATATTAGACGCGCTTCTTGAACTCGTTGGTACGGGTGTCAATTTCAATCTTGTCGCCGGTCTTAACGAAATCAGGAACTGATAATTCGTAGCCAGTGCCAGCAAGACGAGCAGGCTTGGTAACCTTACCAGAGGTATCACCACGTACTGCAGGCTCAGTGTACTCAACCTCACGAACGATGCTGATAGGAAGCTCAACAGAGATTGCCTTGCCATTGTAGAAGGTAACCTGGCAGACATCTTCCATGCCGTCGATCAAATAGTTAAGCACGTCGCCCATGTTTTCCTTATCGACGTCGTACTGGTTGTATTCCTCGTCCATGAATACATAGAAAGGATCATTTAGATAAGAATAGGTGCAGTCCTTGTGCTCGAGAACAACATCATCAAGACGATCATCAGCACGATAAACCTTTTCGGTACCTGCGTTAGAAAGTAAGGACTTGAGCTTCATCTTAACAACAGCGGCGTTACGGCCGGACTTGCTGTACTCAGCCTTCTGAACGACCATAGGGTTGCCGTCAACCATAATGACGTTGCCAGCACGGACTTCTTGAGCTAACTTCATTTTTTTTGAAACCTTGTTTAACTAAAACATTCACCTCATTTAAGAGGTGGGTAACTATTACTGCGTATATCAGGGCCTCAAGGCCGCTGAGTTGCTAACAGTCTATTTTAGCAAATTTATGCTTTTTTTTAAAGGTGCGCCCTGACTTCCCCTAATCTACTAAGGTTGTGGATTTAGTGGTGGCTTCTTTGTGGCTTTGTTGTGGGCTTTTGCTTTCTATAAACTGCATGAGGTTTGAGGTAAGCGAGCCTAAGGAGAAGAGGTGCTGAGCCCATGCTAAAGTTACCTCATGCCAGCTATTTATAAAGCTTTTTATAGAAGGAAGCGCAAATCCTGTATCTATCCCATTGTATTCAAGGTTGAAGTTTCTAATGATTTCTATGCTTTGATGCATGGTGGCGGGGAGCTCATCTAGCATACGATCAAAAAGGGCGTTGAGCTTTACTATATGGGCGTTCTCATCTTGCGGATAGATATGCCATAAAAAGGGCTTGCCACAAAGCATGCCGCGTACAGCTGATTCCTCACCTCTTATCATATTAAAATCTGCATCTAATAAACGCTCGTCATAGCCGCTTTGATCGGTCATCGCGGTGGCTTGTATATTGATAGAGCCAAATCTTGTGCCCTGCCCCACTTCAAGATTTAAACCATATTGCTTGTTGATATTCTCCAAGGGCTTACCCTCAAAGACTATGAGATCAACATCAAGTTCACTTTTTATGAAATTATCAAAGACATCTTTTACCTTTTTATTTTCATAGGAGAAAAGCGTGGCCTTGATGGAGGACTTGCTTTCATCATTAAGTTTATTTGTTGCTAATACTTTATTTTTAAATTCTTCTTCAAAAATTAATCCACCGGTTCTGTGGGTAAAGCCTGGGAAAAAGAAGTAGCTATTAAGACCATCTGAGGATGAGGAGAGCCCATGGCAATCCTCGGCAAATTTTTCAGCGGTTAAGTAATCAAGCTCGATAACTAGGCTGTGGCCTTCTTTTAAAAGATTAGTTAGCTCATCATTTAGCCGGCAGGAAAAGGCTTCAATTACGGTTTTGGCAGGAGAGTATTCATGAGCCTTAGGCCAAGGTGCGATGGATAAGCGGGGATTTTCTAAATCTGATTTGGAGATAATAGTATTAAGAGTTGCTATGTCATTGCAAAATAAGCGTATTTGCCTGCCCGTCTCTGCTAGAGTTCTTGATAATCTTAGGCTGAAACCTGCATCACCAAAGTTGTCTATCACATTGCAAAATACATCGATCATCTTAGTCTCCAAAAAAATTTCTCAAAAAAATATTCTAACTTTTTTCCTTGCAAAATTATGTGCTTTCATCCGTGTCAAGGGTTAAAACGCGCGTTAATGAAATATTGTTTGCTTGTAATTAAGGCCTAATTTTTGGATAATTCTGTCTGCAAAAAATCTTTGTTAATTATTTGAAAATAAAACAAAAAAGCGTCTATATAT
>CAVHVI010000247.1:0-2214 GCA_963639245.1 Bacteroidaceae bacterium | reverse complement strand
TACGGCTATAGAAAGGCGGTAAAGATCTATGCAGAATTTGAAAAGAATTGCCAAGTGTTAGCTATTAGCGAACAGGTTGAAGGCAAAAATTACGATGCTAACTTCATTAAGGATCCTAATATTAAAGAGATCCTGAACTATGGCATCTGCTTTTGTAAAAAGAACTGTGTAGTTGAGCTAAAAAAGGTAATACCTAAGCGTTAGCTTGATCATCAGGCATATTTGCTGTCAACAGCTACAGCTCACTCAGCAAAGATCTTACCTGCTATGGTCTTGATATAACGCATAGGGAGCACGCGGCCATCGCGCAGGATTAACTTTTGCTCAATATCATCAATGCGCTTTATGGAGCCTTTAAAAGTATCATAGTGGCCGCCGTCCTTGGTAGGATCGGGGATAAAGCAAGTAATGCTCACCTCTTCTTCTGGCATTCCCTGATCCTTAAGATAAGTAAGCTTGGCATTAAGATCCTCAACATCATAATCTCCAAGCAATAGCTCCTCCTCGGTAAAGCGCTCCACCTCGTTTACGGCCTCATCAAAGCCTGTCAGCGCGTCAAAAGGCATAAACTGAGCAGCCCTGTTTAGGATATCCATGCGCGGATGAGTAGATGAGACATGACGCTTGCTGTAAAAGATATCAGCATAGGGAAAATTATCAGGAAGATCTGTTTTCAGGATCGGCTCAAAATACTCCTGCTCCTTATCCATCATGCCTTCTCTCCATTATGCACGGTGTCCTCCAATTTGAGAGTTACGCTCAATGGTAGTAGCCCCATCTAAGAGATCGGCTCCTCTAAATACCGCATTTTTCCCATGCCGTCCCTTGATAGCAAGCACCGCCTTCTGCAGCTCTAGCTCACGCCCAAGCTTGACGTTTTCCTCCTCAATTGGGTTGCTATCAAAAACTGCGAAAAGATCCTTTTGCCCCTTAGGTTCATCAACACTCACCTTTTTCCAATCAGCAAGTCGCCCAAGCTCAAAGGCTGCCATTGAAACCTTACGAATAGATAACAGTGGATCGGTTATCCTTTCAAAAAGCTCAACTAAGGCCTTGGTAATTATTTCAGTAGATGCAGTCTGACGGGAGAAAGTGGTAGTTCCACGACAGCCTAAGGGAACCTTGCGACCATATCTATCTTCAACTATCTCACGAGAAATCTGTGCTAGCTTTTTAGGATCCTTTAGATTTTCAACATCATAGGAAATATTCAACACCGCCTTTTTAGCAGTATAGCCCTTAGCAACTAAATCTAAGGACAGCTGCTCTGCCATCTCCCATATGATTAACGCCGCCTTATCATGCTCATACGCACAGGATAGTACCTGCCCAACTCCTAATGACTTGCGCTGAGGCTTAAGCTTCTTCACATCGGCAATAGTAGCGCTTTCAAAGCCCCAAGCATGATCGATTAAAAGCTCAGCATTAATTCCTAATATAGAATAAAGAAGATCCTCGTTATAAAAATCATCAACGCCACCTAAAGAACAACGCGCAATATCCCCCATGGTGAAGATATGAAGCTCGGCAAGACGATTGGCAACTCCTGTACCTACTCGCCAAAAATCAGTGATAGGCCGATGATCCCACATCTTAAGACGATAGGTGGTTTCATTAAGAGCCGCAATACGTACTCCGTCTTCATCTGCCAGAGAGTGCTTTGCCTCTACATCCATAGCAATCTTAGCAAGATACATATTAGTCCCAATACCTGCTGTTGCCGTGATCCCTGTGCTTCTTAGAACATCCTTCACCATCATCATGGCAAATTCATAGGCAGAAACCTTTAATGCCTTAAGATAAGAGGTAGCATCGATAAATACTTCATCGATAGAATAGACATCGAGATCGTCTGCGGACACATACTTTAAATAGGTATTAACGATCCTTGTTGAATAATCAACATATAAAGCCATACGCGGCTTGGCTACGATGTAATCTAGCTCTAGAGTCTTATCAAAGTTAAGCTCGCGATCAGAATAGCTTTTAGCACGAAAGCTCGCACCAAGATTAGATTCTCTTACCTTATTTATTTCCTTTGCCTTTTGCACTACTTCAAATAGTCTAGGCCTTCCTGGAACACCTCTAGCCTTTAAGGATGGAGATACAGCTAAGCATATAGTCTTCTCAGTGCGTGATTCATCTGCCACCACTAAGTTAGCATCTAAGGGATCGAGACCACGCTCTACGCATTCTACAGATGCATAGAAGGAC
>CAVHVI010000246.1:0-2238 GCA_963639245.1 Bacteroidaceae bacterium | reverse complement strand
AGATTTTTGTGACTACAATCACATTTTTAGCCTAATTAAGTACATTTTTAACAGCTTACTAACTGAGATTTTAAATTTATTTTCAATTTTGATAAAATTCGCTCTGTAAACGGTTACTTATAGAAGTAAATCACTAAGCTCAAGCTTTAAAGCTTGTCGCCTATAACTTTCCTTTTATAAGCAAACATTTCATTAATAACATAGGACGAGTTTTTATGGACAACGTAACTCAGGGCTTACAAGCGATTGACTGGGTCATCTTCGCTATATATGCCGTTACCATCGTAGCAGTCGGTTTGACTGTTGCCAAAAAAAATAAATCCAGCACCGAAGGCTACTTCCTAGCTGGTAAATCCATCCCTTGGTGGGCTGTAGGTTCATCCTTAATTGCTGCAAATATTTCTGCAGAGCAGTTCATCGGTATGTCTGGCTCAGGCTTCGTGATCGGCCTTGGTATTTCAGCCTACGAGTGGATGGCTGCAATTACCTTGATCTTGGTTGCTAAGTTTTTCCTCCCTATCTTTATTGAGAAGGGCATCTATACCATTCCTGAGTTCGTTGAAAAGCGCTTCAACAAAACCTTAAAGACCATCTTAGCTGTCTTCTGGTTGTGCTTGTACATCTTCGTAAACCTCTCCTCAGTACTCTATTTAGGCGGTACCGCACTTGAGATCATCATGGGCGTTCCTATGATGTACACCATTATCGGTCTTGCCCTCTTTGCTTTGATCTACTCTGTTTACGGTGGTCTATCCTCTGTTGTTTGGACCGACGTTATTCAGGTGGGCGTGCTCATCTTAGGCGGTTTCGCAACTACCTATCTTGCAGTATCCTTCGTAGGTGGTGACGCCGGCTTCACCGGTGGCTTAAGCCACATGATGGATGTTGCACCTGATCACTTCAAGATGATCCTTGAAAAGGATAATCCTCAGTACAACAACCTCCCTGGTATTGCCGTTTTGATCGGTGGTCTATGGGTTGCCAACCTCTACTACTGGGGCTTCAATCAGTACATCATTCAGCGTACCTTTGCCGCTAAGTCCTTGGACGAGGCTCAGAAGGGCTTGGCCTTTGCAGCTTTCTTAAAGCTTTTGATCCCTGTGATCATTGTGCTCCCTGGTATCGTAGCTTACGTAATTTTAAACGACGCCGCATTGCAAGAGCAGCTTGCTCAGACCTATGGCAACTTAGTTAACGATCCTAGCATGATGCCATCCCTCGAGCACGCTGATAAGGCATATCCTTGGGTAGCAAACTTCCTCCCTACTGGCTTTAAGGGTGTAGTATTCGCAGCCTTGGCAGCAGCTATTGTGTCCTCCTTGGCCTCAATGCTTAACTCCACTGCTACCATCTTCACCATGGATATCTACAAAGAGTACGTTGATAAGAACGCCTCTGAGTTAAAGCTTGTTAACATCGGCCGTTTGACCGCTTGCGTAGCCTTGGTAATCGCTGTATTCATCGCTCCTATGTTAGGTGCCCTTGATCAGGCCTTCCAGTTCATTCAGGAATACACCGGCATGGTCTCCCCTGGCATCTTGGCTGTGTTCTTAACTGGCTTGTTCTTCAAGAAGGCAACCTCTAAGGGTGCAATCTATGGCGTATTGGCTTCAATCCCCATTGCCTTAGCATTGAAGTTCTTACCCTTGGGCATGCCGTTCATGGATCAGATGATGTACACCTTCATCCTCTCTATGACTACCATTGTCCTAGTATCCTTGGCAACCTCTGAGCAGGATGATGCTGACGGCGCCATTGTCTTGACCAACAAGACCTTCAAGACCTCTGGTGGCTTCGCTGTTGCCTCCTATATCATCATGATCATCACTGCAGTTCTTTACTTACTCTTCTGGTAATCACAAGAATTCCTTAAAGTGAGTGTCAAGCCCCGAGTATTCGGGGCTTTTTTGTATCCCAAAATTCTTTCCTGCATCCTCGTTGATCTGTAATATATTTAAGCAAACAGGTTCGCAGAAAAAAACAAAAATAAAACTCACATCATGGAAAAGCTCACCTTTAAAAATTGCAGCTGTAGTCTTTATCTATCAGATAAGAAGGACGCACCGCTGGTTTATATTCCAGTGTATGAAGGACATGGAGAAGATATTTTTCAAGAGCTTGCAAAGAAAAGCCACGGAGCGTTAAACCTAATCGTTATTGCCAATATAAATTGGGCTTTGGATATGGCGCCCTTTTATATGGAGGCTCCAAATGCTAATTCATCCCCCTGCCTAGGTG
>CAVHVI010000245.1:0-2241 GCA_963639245.1 Bacteroidaceae bacterium | reverse complement strand
GTGAGATATTTTGCACCTTGCATGCTTAAAATAGATATTAACCTTTTGATATTAAAAGATAAATATTATTTAGCGCTTTGAGCGTTTGTTGTATAAAAATTTAGGCCCTGAGCGCTAATTGTATGCTTAGCGATTACGTTTTGAGCAAGATAAAAGTAAGGAGAAAATCATGTTTGCATTTGTAGAGGATGCTGTTTTTGAAGAGGTAGCACCTGGTGTAAAAAGGGCGATCTTAGTACACGATGGTGGAATGATGTGTGTTGAAAATGTTTTTGAAAAGGGCAGTGAAGGCGCTATGCATTCTCATCCGCATGAGCAGGTTACCTATGTCAAGTCAGGCAAATTTGAGTTCACCATCGGTGATGAAAAGCATATCGTTAAGCAAGGGGATACTTTGCATAAAAATCCTAATGTGGTGCATGGCTGTAAGTGTCTTGAGGCTGGAGTGCTAATCGATATTTTTACCCCACAGCGTGATGATTTTCTAAAATAGCAGACAGGATCGATAGTTGCTATCTACAAATAAGCCGCAATGTATATATATTGCGGCTTAGTTATAAATTAATGCTCAAGATCCTAGATCTTATTTGGCTGTCTTAACCTCAAGACCATTGTACTCAAGTATGGTTTCGCGGGTGAATTCGCGCTCACAATAGTGGCAGCTCATCATGACATTGCCATCCTTGTCAGTGCGGATCAAGAAGCGAGGGGTGGCACCTACTTCAATGTGGGTAATGCAGTTTGAATTAGGGCACTTAAAATCGCCGACAGTTTCATGAGGAAGACGGAGCTTATATTTATCCACAACCTTGTAGTCTTTGATTTCATTAACGGTGGCATTAGGGGCTAAGATTGCCAGCTGTCCGGTCTCTGAGGGAGAGAATACAACATTAGCGATCTTAATAAGATCCTTCTTACCCATATCGCCTGAGCGCATGTTAAAGCCTACGGTGAGCTCGTTGTTCTTAGATAAGAACTTGAACATACGTAGAATATTGATAGCCTGACCAGGAGCAATGTGATCGATTACAGTACCATTGGAAATGGCCTCAACCATCAGGTGGCCTTGATCGGCATTGGTATTAGGATTAACTGCCATCTTAAATCTCCTTGTTCATGACCAGTGCGAGTATTGCCTCACGAGCGTAGACGCCGTTAGCTGCCTGCTTGAAGTAGTAGGCGTGAGGGTTTTGATCAACATCAATGGTGATCTCATCGATACGTGGAAGCGGGTGCAGGATCTTCATATTCTCCTGAGCAGTTTCCAACATGTCTGCAGTAAGCACAAACTTAGAGCGTAGGTTTTGATATTCGGTTTCATCAAAACGCTCCTTCTGCACGCGGGTCATGTAAAGAATATCGACCTCAGGGATAACCTCTTCTAGGGTATCGTGGAAGGTAACCTTGATATTGCGCTCCTTAAGAATGTCCAAAATATATTGAGGCATAGCTAAGGATTCAGGGGATACCAACATGATCTCAGCGTTATAGAGAGATAGGGCCTCGGCAAGTGAGTGCACGGTACGGCCATATTTTAGGTCGCCCACAAAGGCGATCTTAATGTGGTCAAGGTGACCTTGAGTCTCGTAGATGGAGAAGAGATCGAGCATGGTCTGGGATGGATGCTGATTGGAGCCATCACCTGCATTAATGATAGGTACTGGAGCTAAATCAGCAGCCAAACGGGCAGCACCTTCACGATGATGACGGATCACTAAGGCGTCCACATAGGAGGTAATGATGCGGATTGAATCCATGAGGGTTTCGCCCTTTTTGCCAAGAGAGGTATTAGCGGCATCAGGGAAACCAATTACTTGACCGCCTAAGCGGTGAATAGCAGTTTCAAAGGAAAGACGGGTACGGGTGGAGCCTTCAAAGAAGGTAACGCCAATTAGTTTGTCTTTTAATAGATCGTTGCGGGGATGAGCCTTTAATTCACGAGCTGTTTTAAGAATAAGCTCGATATGTTCTTTGGTGAACTCGGACACAGATATGATATCTGTTTGGAAAAGAGGATTGGTCATATAAGTCCCTTGTAACTGATGAATGTAACAGTTTGGAACGGGACGCTCTTTCAGGAGCGAATTTGTGCTTTGTTGCACTGTTCCTGAAAAGCGTATTATACGCAAACTATAGCTAAAGGGCGGGGCTTATTTTTAATTGCATTGATTTTTAAGAAAATTTTGTCAAGGTAAAAGATGTTTTGGCGCTGAATTTTATTGTAAGTAAAATGCTAGAACT
>CAVHVI010000244.1:0-2310 GCA_963639245.1 Bacteroidaceae bacterium | reverse complement strand
CAGCCTACTGCGGAGGCACCACCTACGATGAACATTACGACAGCCGTGCTCTTCATGGCGTCATAGCAAAGACGAGGGATCTTTGAAAGCTTTAACTGACGGTTGATCAAAGTAGCAACTAAGAAAGCATATACGCAGGCAACGGCACCACCTTCCGTCGGGGTAAATACACCCATGCGAATACCAACGATAATGATGATTGGTAATAGGATCGCAGGTATTGCTTTAATGGTAATGGGAATTACTTCCTTAAGTGGAACACGGGTTACATCAGTAATGCCATCCTTACGTACCATGATGAACCATGCAGCCATGATAGAGCATCCTAAGAGAATGCCTGGCACAATACCCATCACGAACAGTTTACCAATTGATAAACCTGCGGTCACACCCAAGATGATCATTGGCAGTGAAGGAGGAATGATAGGGGCAGTTAATGCTGAAGAGCAGACCAAGCCTGTAGCACGACCCTTGTCATACCCTGATGCAACCATCATTGGAATTAGCATGCCACCTAGTGCTGATACGTCAGCAATTGCTACACCAGAGAGACCAGCAAAGAGCATGCAGGCTAAAATGGTTACATAACCAAGGCCACCACGGAAGCGACCGACAACGGCTTGTGCAAAGTCAATAAGCTGTTTTGAGATACCGCCGTGCTTCATAATTTCACCTGCTAGGATGAAGAAGGGGACGGTAATTAGGATGTAGTTATCGGTGCCGCCTACTATTTGGAACGATAATTGATATGGCATATCGCCCATATCTAGGAACCATAATAGGGTTAGACAGCAGATAAATAAAACGATGGCAATTGGAATACCAGTGAATAATAAGGCAAATAAGGAACCTAGAAAGATAAACAATTCCATGACAGTTACTCCTCTTCCTTAGGATTCAGCATAGCTTCTTCTTGCTCTTTAGCCATTCTCTCTAAAGTGGCATCATCAAGCTTTAACATTTCTAGATCTTGCTTGATATGGCCTATGGAGATTACGGAACAAGATAGAGTGCCAACTAAAACGGCAAGGATCATCACACTGTAGGGAATATTAGTTACCTGACCTACAGTAGTAGTATCCATAAAATAGAGGTAAGAGCCGTAGGCTAGGGTAAGTAATACGATGATGGAGACGATTTCAAAGCAGCCAGAGAAGATGATCTTATGACGTGCTGATAATCTGTCAGTAATGGTTGTAACTGCAATATGACCGCGGTTATACCATACGGAAATAACTCCCAAATATGTGCCCCACAAGAATAGATATCTTACTAATTCTTCTGTGATAATGATGCCTGATGAAAAGAAATAACGAAGGGCAGTATTTACGAAGACAAAACCGACCATTGTTAAAAGAATGGCACAGCAAAGTCCTTGATTAACCTTACTTGCAATTTTAATTAAAGAATTCATATCCCAGCCTTCTTATTAAAAGGCCCCCATTACTGAGGGCCCTTATTAAAACTTCAATATAGGCGACAAATTACTTCTTAGCAGGATCTACGCTAGCGCAGAAGTCACGGATTTCCTTAGCACCAGGAACTTCTTTGTCAAACCAATCCCAAGCAGGCTGTGCAGCCTTAACCATTTGCTCCTTAAACTCAGGAGTAGGAATGGTGATAGTTACACCGTTTTGCTTAAAGAACTCAACTGTGTCAGCTTCATCCTTTTCAGAAATATCCCAGTTGTACTTAACTGCATTGGTCATAGCAGTATCAAACCAGCCTTTTGCCTGATCGTCTAGCTTCTGGTACCACTTGTCGTTAACTAACACAAAGGTAGGTGAGAATACATGACGGGACTCTAATAGGTATTTGTTAACCTCGTACCAACCCATGGATTTGACCATGGAATAAGGATTATCCTGACCATCGACAACCTTGGTCTCAAGAGCGGTATAAAGTTCGGTTGCAGGAAGTGGAGTTGGGTTAGTGCCAAGTGCCTTGAACAACTGAACAAAGACCTCGTTTAAAGGAGTTCTAATCTTCATCTTACCAAGCTCTTCCATGTTGGTAACAGGGAAGGATGATGAGATCTGACGGAAACCGTTAACAATCACACCTGCAATACGTGCTCCTGATTTTTCAGTATATTTGCCTTCAAAAGGTTTCATTCCATCACCTAAGAAGACGTTACGAGCATGCTCCCAGCTGTTAACAACAAACGGCTGTTCCCAAGCGGCGATCATAGGCTCATCATTTTTAATCAAGCCACCAACTTGAGCGATCTGAATGGTGCCACGCTTAACCAATTCCATGATCTTCTCTTCGCCACCAGCTTCATTATTAGGCTTGAGTACAACCTTGAAC
>CAVHVI010000243.1:0-2321 GCA_963639245.1 Bacteroidaceae bacterium | reverse complement strand
CTTCATCAGGGACAAAATCTAAATTAGTCGCTCCTGCATAAATGGTTGTTCCGGCAGCCTTGGTTTCGATGTAGCTTTGACCAACAGCTGTCTTGATTGAACCACTAGATTTGATAGTTATGCTTGGAGAGCATAAGGTAATTGATTGTCTGCCATTTAAGGTTATGTTATCGGCACTTATTTGGTGATCACCTTCATCACTACTAAAGGTGATACCATCCTTATTAGATATAGTTTGAATCTGCTTAGCTTCCTCTTTTATAAGGGATATTTCACAGTCATTAACGATGTTCTTTGCAAGTGTTTTGAAGCTTTCCAGCCTTTTATTTAATGCATCTCTACATGTTTTTACTGTCTTTAATTCAACAGGTGCATCATCTTTTAAAGAGCGATCTTTATTAATGTAGCTATCTAATAAAAGTCCATCCTCATATTTGCTATTTAAATCTGATAATGCATTCTGAAGATTTTTTAAATCAGTTTTATAGCTACTATGCTCTTTTTGAACTTTACTCCTGTAATTATCTAAGTATGTAGTGTCATGTAGTGAAGCTTTCCCACTATCTAGAGCTTGCATGATCACTGCATCTTCAACTGCCTGAGCGCTTGTTTTTAATAACGAATAGATATACTCCTCGTTTGAACTGTAGTTCTTAAGTGATATTGATGAATCTGTTCCTAAATTGAATAAATCCTTGCGAGCTGCCTCTGATTTGTCATCAGCCACGCTTAGATGATGAGGGACACAGCCGTATAGATAGTATGAGCCACCAGTTGCAAGAACCATTATTCTTTGACCTTGAGTGATGCATTTAACGGTAGAGCTATTAACATCAATTAAGGAGTGAACTTCAATGACAATGTTGTTGTTTTTGCCTGTAGGACAGGCATAAAACAGATCGTTATCCTTACCATTATCATTAACAAAGACCGCAGGCTCGTTGTTATTTACCCTACCATCCTTATCACAAGTTTTAGCCTCGAATATATTAATTGTCTGTTTAGGATCTATTTCGCTGAGATCTGGTAATTCGATATGAACAAGGCTGCCTAATTCTTTCTTTGAATCAAATTCAAAATAATCACCATCTAACTCATCATCAAGTTCTACAAATAAGGGATGATCTACTAGCTCTATACAATCAGTTTTTACCTGTAGCGTATTCTCTTTAGCATTGTCCTTAAATATGGTCGTAATGTCAGTGACGATATTGTCGACCACGTATTTAGAGCTAATTTCATCAATATTTGAATTTAGATTAAGTCCAGGCTCTAATCTTATATCCTGTACACTTTGGGCATTAAGTGTCGGATTCAGAGCAAGAGTTCTAATGAATAAATTTTTATAGAAAAGCTTAAGCTGACTGTTTTTTATGCCACTAATATCAGTACGATCGACTTCTATGTTTAGCCAGTTGTTTTTAAGGTATTTTGCTGTAGTCTTGGCATAATTAAACTGGATTGAATCTTTCTTAAGAACAGTATTAGCTAAATAAATATAGTCAGCATCGCTTGAAGCTAAATTTAGATCATTAGTGCAATTAAGCACAGCTTTCTTCTTATAGTCTTGATCGCAGGAGAAAATGATTTTAACGCCCTTCTTTTCATCAAAATCCAAGACATAGTTAATTCCATAAGCTATTAGGATACGGTTAAAGAATGGTAAGGCTCTCTCTTGACCTCGCTGGAAATTTAAAGTTTTGGTATTGAGCTGAGTTAGATCTTGGATCTTCGAGATATCAATCTCGCATAAAAGAGGATTATAGACATTACCGCCAGTGCTTTTTTTCAGTGAGTCCCCTCTGCTTAAAAGTTCACTTAGGATTTGAGGAATTTTAAGCTCACTAAAAATAGCTTGCTTGTTTTGTAAACGCGCAATAGGCGACTCTAGATTTAGCTGATACTGATAATAGAATTTTTCTCTGTTGTCATATGGACTTACCTTTTCTATCTTGGGTAAGTTAGTAGCTGTTTTTATTAATGCCCATACAGTACGCGTATCTCCAAGGTTATAGTTGTCAGGCCCTTGATCTTGCTTATACACATAAAGTATTTGGTAGCTAATCTTTACATATAGATAATCTAAATCTAGCTTGCCAAAATTTACGGCATTTTGAGTAATTAGGTTTAATGTTCCGGTATATGGATGCGATATGCCTTCTTCAAAATGGAAAGATGTAACCTCACATTTGCCAAAATCGGACACCTTCTGCATATTATTTCTAAAAAATTCTACGCTTATTCCGCCGAATCTTCTTAAGACAGAGTCTGCTGATTGAATAGTAGCCATATTAACCTCACATTTGTAGTTAAAATTACTC
>CAVHVI010000242.1:0-2342 GCA_963639245.1 Bacteroidaceae bacterium | reverse complement strand
GGATAAAAGCTCCTTAGGCTCTATGGAGGAAATAGCGGGTGGCCTTTTTGAGCTAAAGCTTCCTAATTTGAAATCACAGCTACACTATAAGTTTAAGGTTGCCTATGATGAGGCTGAGGTTGAGGTTATCGATCCTTATCAATTCCGTGACGAGGCCTTCTATGGTCTATCCACTATGAACGAGGAGCCTGCTAATATCTATAAGACCATGGGCGCCCAATTAATTGAAGTTGAGGCCGATGGCGTAAAGGTTAAGGGCGTTAAATTTGTAGTCTATGCTCCCTCTGCAACTTGTGTTTCTGTTATTGGTGACTTTAACTATTGGGATGGTCGTCGTCATCCTATGGCGCGCTCGATGATGGGCAATTGGGTGCTTTTTGTGCCTAATATTGGCGTAGGTATGCGCTATAAGTTTGAAATTAAGGATCCAAATGGTAATAGATTGCCACATAAGGCCGATCCTGTAGGCTTCTGCCATGAGCAATATCCATCCTTTGCCTCCATTGTTACCGATCAAAAATCCTATAAGTGGAATGATGCAAAGTGGCAACGCTCTCAGGCTGGTGATAAGTTAAAGCGTCCAGTATCTATCTATGAGCTACATTTAGGCTCTTGGAAGCATAATGACTCTGACAAGCCCTTAAGCTACCGCGAGCTTGCCAATGATCTGACTAAATACGTCAAGGATATGTGGTATACCCATGTAGAGCTTATGCCAGTGATGGAGCATCCCTTTACTGGCTCTTGGGGCTATCAGCCAACAGGGCTTTTCGCACCAACCTCACGCTATGGTACTCCTGATGATTTCAAGTTCTTTGTCGATACCCTGCATCAAAATAACATCGGCGTTATTTTAGACTGGGTACCGGCGCATTTCCCCACCGATGCCTTTGGCTTGGCGCGCTTTGATGGTACCTGTGTCTATGAGTATGAGGATCCACGTCGCGGCTGGCATCCTGACTGGAACTCTCTAATCTATGATTTTGGCCGTGATACCGTACGTCGTTTCTTAATAGCTTCAGCCTTAATTTGGCTTGATTACTATCATATCGATGGCTTGCGCGTAGATGCTGTAGCTTCCATGCTTTATTGGGATTATTCGCGTAAGGATGGTGAGTGGGTGCCAAATATTGATGGTGGTAACATCAATTATGAGGCCGTATCCTTCTTGAAGTGGTTTAATGAAGAGGTCTATCGCAATTATCCTAATGCTATGACTATTGCTGAGGAATCCACTGCCTTTACAGGAGTTTCTCGTCCTACCTACACTGGAGGCTTAGGTTTTGGCTTTAAGTGGAACATGGGTTGGATGCATGATTCTCTTGAATATATGTCAACCGATCCCTTCTTTAGAAAGTATCATCACGGTGAGATGTCATTTTCCATGATCTACCACTACAACGAGAACTTCATCCTCTCTATCTCTCACGATGAGGTAACTCATGGTAAGCATAGCCTTCTTTATAAGATGCCAGGGGATGAGTGGCAGCAGGCCGCTAATTTAAGAGCCTATTTAGGCTTCCAGTATGCTCACCCTGGTAAGAAGCTAAACTTCATGGGATCTGAATTTGGTCAAGGCTCTGAGTGGAATGTTGATGCACAGCTTGATTGGTGGCTTTTAAAGTATGAAAAGCATCAAGGTATTCAAAAGCTCGTGCGTGATTTAAACAAGTTGTATGTTGAGGAGCCTTGCCTTTGGAGAAATGACTATGATCCTAAGTGCTTCCAGTGGCTTGATGTCTCCGATGCTGAGCATTCAATCTTTGCGATGATGAGATCCTTGCCTGATGAGGATGAGCAAATCATTGCTATCTCTAATATGACTCCGGTGCCGTATGTTGCTTATCGTCTAGGTGTACCTAAGCCTGGTCAGTATAAAATTGTGCTAAATACCGATGCCAAATGCTATTGGGGTAGTGGCTATGATACAACTTCCGAGAATATTGAGGCGTCAAATATTTCTTGGCAGGATCAGTATCACTCAATTGTGCTTGATTTGCCGCCTTTAGCTACGGTGTTTATTAAGAGAGTGAAAGGAACTGAACCTGCTGAGGCTAAGCTTGGTGCTAAGGTTCTAAATAGCGTAAAGTCTGGTAAGGCAAAGGCTAAGTGGTAAGTTATAGTTTCCTTCCACTACTACAATGATCAAGCTCTAAGCTGTTGCAAGACTACATTTGTTTGATGTTGTGGCACTTCTAAAACTGACAGCACCGGTGATAATATCGGTGCCGTCTTAAGGTATATTTAGCGTGCTTTGTTGCTTAGACAATGTAACTTTCGCTTTTTACATACCGTTAAATTATGGCTCTTATTTTGGTCCTTCCATCCTCATAAAATATTTG
>CAVHVI010000241.1:0-2356 GCA_963639245.1 Bacteroidaceae bacterium | reverse complement strand
CATACTCTACGCAATGATACTTCTTGCCGTCGATGTATACCTCTCTGTCTGATAACTCAATACCATCGCCATAGTAAGCATGCTGTTTTTCAACGAGAGCTCCTTAAATGCTCTAGCTACTATGCCTACCAATACAACCAACGAAAGCGAAATTAATATCACTTTCAGCCCTGTTATTAACGTTAACGGTGGTAGTGGTGATGCTTACGAGCAGGTAAGCCGTGCTTTGTCTGAGGGTGTATCTAATTTTGAAAATCAGATGCGCCAATACTTTGGTCAAAGAAGGAGACTATCTAATGGCTAAAATGTACGTAACAAGTCTACACGCTATAAAGGCTGTACCGTCAAATGGCGTGATCCTTTGAAGAAGTCTAAGACAGGTGCAAAAAACACCAACAAAAAGGATGATAGTGATCAAGCCTTTTGGGATAGCTATTTCAACGGCAAGCCCACTAAGGGGGCTACTGTTAAAAAAGGCAGTACCGCAACCAAGCAAGAGGTTCAGCAATACACCTATGAAGATCCAGACGTTGACGATAGTGGGCAGGTCTACCAGATTAGAAAACGTTGCACCTCATTAAAAGAGGCTGAGCGTATCGCTAAGGCTAAGCTTCGTGAGCTTAATCTTCGTCAGCTTACTGTCTCTATATCATTAGTAGGTGAACCATGGCTTTGTGCAGGCTCTGTGGTTACTCTGCGAGGCTTTGGTTCCTTTGATGGCAACTTCTTTATTGAAAAAGCGACCCATTCTATGAGCTCAAGCGGATACGTCACTAATATCGAAGTAAGGCGCGTTAATAAATACTGAGGTTCATGATGTTTGATAGCTATGATAGCGACAAAGTTACGCGTCAGCTTGGACAGTTAATCCGCATAGGCGTTGTCTCATCTATAGATCCTGCCAAACATACCGCTAGAGTTTGCTTTGAGGAAGACGGCAATATTGAAAGCTATGATTTGCAGGTAATCGCAAAAAACAGCTTTGCTAATAAAGACTACAACATGCCTGATTTGAATGAGGATGTGCTCTGTGTCTTCCTACCTCAAGGACCTGAAAACGGCTTTATCATCGGTGCTGTATATGCAGGTGAGGTAACTACACCTACAGCCAATGCAGATATTCGCATGGTGCAGTTTAATGACGATACTAAGGTCACTTATAACCGCGCATCCCATGAGCTTGATGTCGTAATTTCAGGCACTCATATTCATGCAGATAGAGAGACTGTGAACGTTACCACGCCCTCAAGTATCAACCTTACCACTGGTGGCGAAATCAATATTAAGGCAGGCGGTGCAATCACTATCAACGGCGCTACTGTTTCTATTAACTGAGGTAAATAATGCCAGCTGTAACAAGAGTAGGCGATGCCAATACTGGACACGATTCATGCCCACCTACCACGCTTGCTAGCGGCTCACCTAATGTCACAGTAAATGGCAAAGCTGTCGGTCGCGTTGGTGATCCTTATGTAGCACACGGATGCAAAGCTCATCCGTCACACGTTGGCACTATCGCTTCAGGCTCTGCGACTGTTTTTATAAATGGCAAAGCTGCAGGAAGAGTAGGTGACGCTGTTTCATGTGGTGGCACTGTGGCTGAAGGCTCTGGAAACGTGGATGTAGGGGACGGCAGTAGCGATCTCCAGAATGAAGTCTTTCAAGAAATTGTTGAGGCTAATAAAGCTGTATACCCTGAAGATGAAATTATTCTAGCTGTGCCAGAGATAGCACAAACAGTAGCATCAAAATTGAGTGGAGCTAATACCAAAGGTTGGGAACTTTTATCTCAGCTCTTTAGCAAATGGCTATCAGGTAAGGCCTATGTAATCAATAAAGAAGACCAACAATCAGGTGCCGTTGATTTTTATCAAGCAGATTTATGGGATTGGGCCTACAGCTTTGAGCGTTTTTTTGTCGCATATCAAAATTTTGTGCAAGGTGGTGTTTTTACCGCAAAAGGAACTGCAGAGCTTGTTAATTCCATAAAGAAAAAATATCCAGACTTATGGAATAGTAACAGCGCTTTTGATTTTAGCTTTACAGACGAGCCAATAACAAACTGGGAACAGTATTACTTCAACCTAACATCTGTACCTGCTTTAGGATTATCCGGTCGATATCCAGACGGACTTACCGCATCCTTTGCTGGTCATACTATTAGAGTATTAGCTGATGGCTCTATTGAATACGATGCAACTTTTAATCAGCATAAAATAACTATTACCAAAGTCTGCTTTTATATGCATGACTTATTTAGCTTCAATGAAAGTTCACAGGATTATTATTACTGGAGCAAAATTAAGAAAGACTTTAAGCTTTTTCTCGATGATACCTACTATAATTTAAGTAATTC
>CAVHVI010000240.1:0-2411 GCA_963639245.1 Bacteroidaceae bacterium | reverse complement strand
TAACCTTGCCATGGTTAGGGTCGCGGATTCGAGCTCCGTTTCCCGCTCCAGAAAAGAGAAGAGACTTTTAGTCTCTTTTTTCGTTTTTATGCATCTCATTTCATCTCTCCTCTTGAAGAACTCTAAATTACGCTGATAATATTCCGTAACCATTCTGAAACGATAATAGGCACGGCTATGGCAAACATTGAAACACCTAAACTCCCATCCCTAAAGGTTGGTTCAAGAAACTATAAAGGCCATTCCTATTACTACCTGCAGACTTATACCCATCACTACTGTAAGGAAACTAAAAAATCGGTACGCGATAGCCAGAAAACAGTAGGTAAAATTTTGGGAGAAGATAAGTATGGAGAGATAGAGTGGCGTCCAGACTTCATAGAGCAGTTCCCTGCATTGCAAAAGCTCAGAGCCTTTAAGACAGCGAATGGAATAGAGTTCAAGCCCATTGAGTCTGATGAGAAGGATGAATTGCAGGCACCTGATGAGATATTAAGCTCTAAGGTTATAGAGAAGAAATACGCAGGCCTCTACTGGGCCGTCTCTCAAGCCATGGCACAAACCGGAATAGCTATAGCTTTAGACGTGTCTTTGGTAAATATCATCGCGATCTAAAGCTCTCATCGATTGTCACCTATATACTTTCTTCGCGCAATGGCGGTGTGATGCACCTATATCCTCCCTTTGCCAGAACTCATTATTTAGCCTGGCCTAAGGAGATGGATGATCCGCAATTAAGTCATTTGTTATCTAGCATTAATGACGATAATCTTAATTACTTCTTTAGTGAGCTATTTAGGGAATACCTTAATAACAACAAGGCGCTTTTTGATCACGATTGTACATCTCATTTCATACTAGCCTTAGACTCCACCGCTATCTCTAGCAACTCAGACAATCTTCCATTTGCACAATTGGAAAATAACCACAATGACGAGGATTTAGAGCAAATCAATCATTTGCTCTTATGCGATGAGCTTACTGGTATGCCTGTCTACGGTAAGCTTTTAAAAGGCAATATCGTTGATGGTTCTACCCTCCATGATCTGCACGCTGATTTAGCCAAGCTCTTTAAGGATGTAAAAAATAAGCCAGAGATTATCTTCACCACCGAGCGCATGAACAAAGACAATGATAATATTGAACTTATGCTACATAATGGCTATTCCTTTGTAATGCGTAGCAACATCAAAAATCAATGGATCAAAGATGAGGTTGACGCATTAAGAGCCAAGCTTGAGGATTTCAACAATTACAACGTCTTTATTAAGCAGTATATGGCTACATCTGAGGTTGTATACAAATATGATCCAAGCCCTATAGCGGGTAAAAAGAAGCAAAATACCGCGCAATCTAAAATCTATTTGCATGCTTACTACGATGCCAATATTCGTCAGGATAAGAACGACAATCTTATATGCAATATTAGCAATGCAAGAGATGCCTATAACTCTCAGGTCCAAGCTCTATATGACAGCAACAAAGCCTCTGTGGAAAATCTAGCGAAAATTTCCATCAACTCCGTGCTAAGACAGTTCATTGATAGCTACTGCTACTTTGATGCCAAGGGATATGCGCTTGTAGACGCTGAAAAGGTTAAAGCCAAGCTTAAGAACGCGGGTGTAATGGTGATTTTATCTAATACCCTAAGTGATCCTAAGCTTGCATACCTTGCATACTCCAAGCGTATGACTGTAGAGCGTAATTTCCAGAACTTTAAGTCAGCTCTAAGCATTGACCGTCCTCATGTAAGCAAGCATAGCTCACTACAAGGCAGATTCCTGTGTGAATTCATTGCATCAGCGATCTACGTCTTATTCCAAAATCGTATTAAGGACTACGAGGAAACCGTAGCCTCGAAGAAAGACAAGCTGATGCTCACAAATCACTCATTACCACGAGTTCTCGACGAGCTCGATACCTTAGCCATGACTTGCTACGATCAAGGTGGATGTTTCGATGAGATCGCCAACAAGTTCATCACCCTCTATAAGGCACTAGGTATTCCAGTACCAAATCGCTACCTAAAGGGGATTAATATGGAGCAAGCCGAAGCTGAGAGCGAGGAGCTGGGATATGAGCAGCCAGATCCTGATTTTGCCATCGACGCTGAGATACTTTAAATAAGCCCCCCTCTCTTATATAAAGGGATCTTGCATACTATATAATAAATTTACATACCGTTTCTCAAATTTAGGGAGTTATACAAAACTTCGTAAATTCGAGCTACAAAGTGACAGAACCTCGCTACTTTACAGATCCAAAATTACATGTTGATTTTGATATTGTTCTCTCTGGCAAGATCACACAGTTCTTGTTCGGATAATTTCGATGAATTCATAATTATCTCTAACGATACACCATTCTGCATAAGAGCAATTGCCATCTCTTTTGCTTTCTTCAGAGCTCCT
>CAVHVI010000239.1:0-2417 GCA_963639245.1 Bacteroidaceae bacterium | reverse complement strand
CGCATCCTGCTTGTCTTCCCAGTATTTTCTATATTCACGAGGAGATCGAATGATGATATCCTCTTCGTCCAACTTTTTCACCCTCTTTTCAAATGATGATTGACTATCAAATCTATCTACATAATCATTGATGAGGTTTTTATTATTAACGAGGTTTTTATTATTAATGAGTGTGTCGTTACTATCGATGCTCTCATTATTGAGAATATTATTTACTTCATCTGACTTTTTAGCGGCCTTGTCCTCTCCGAAATATTTATCAAAGTCATCTTGATCGAAACTATCAATTCTTTGCTTATGATCAATATCCCTTATATCCTTTTTATTTTTATCCTGAGCCTTAAACTTACCTGCGCCGTCATGGCCTATTCCATCCATTTCATTGAGTTCATCCTCATCATTAAAATTCAGTGTAATATTCTTTTGAACTGCTTGAGCATCATCCGATTTTTCAGTAGTCATTTGCTCTCTGAGAGTATGCTCAACCGATCCTTGTGCTGGAGCGCACGCTCTCTCTGCTTCCTTATGATGAGTGAAGGTAATAGTTTGTGCCTTAAGCTCGGCTTTAGTAGAGTTAACAGAAAATTCTGATACCGATGGTATAAAGCCATAAGCACTTTGTGAAGCCTTAAAGCCTGCTGCCAGAATGTTCCAAGAAAACTTAATATAGGAAATATACAGCTCAACCTGATCTAAACGCTTAATGGCATCGTTACCTTCAAAAGGAGTCATTAAGGTATACTTCTGATACTTCTCATCATCCTCTTTCTTTTTATTGTAGACAATCTCCTGATATTTCATGACTCGTTTTAAGATAACCATGATCCAATCAGCAAGCCTGAACAGAGTTTGCATAATGGAATCAAGGATATCAAAGACAGCACGAACTTTTTCACCACGAGTTAACGGATCATTCTTTCTTCCTTTTTTACCGTATTTAAGGGCTCTCGCATTTTTTGTACCCCTCTTTAGATTGCCATATCCAATAGGGAGCATACCCAAGGATCCAACTCCAGTATCAAAAGCAGTACCGACGTCATCAATGCCCGCACTGATAAGCTGAAAAGCCATATTATTTTTCAGGCAGCCACGGCTTTGAATAATATCAAAGGCCAAGGTTTTGGTGGCTTGCAGGATATTCCTGTATTGCTCAAATCTACCCTGAGTCAATACTTTAAACTCAGAGCCCACAACTCTGACTGCACCATAGCCAAGGGTAATACCACACTTTAGAGGTCCAGTTAAGGTTAAGAGGTTGTTACCAGTAAATCTAACGTTATAGGCTGTGCCTGCAATACCACTATAGGTTCCAACCGAGAAGCTTGATGAAATTAAGTCTGAGGTATCTTGACCTTTGCGCCCCTTATCAGTATTAGGGATAGTACCATTAATGGTAGCACCAGTTGAAATATTAGTGCTCTCTGAAGTAGTAGTTACCGTACTAAAACCTACTTGCGACGTAACAGATTCTGAACCTTTAAGCTCAATATTAGGTGCATTTAAACTGATCTTAGTTGTGGCATTTAAGGTAATATTTTTGGCGCTAACATTAAAATCGCCAGCCTCTGATAAGAACTTATAACCGTCCTTGTTATCGTAGACGAGCACATCCTTAGTGTCTTCTCCATCAGTAAAATCGATCTTACAATCAGTAACGATATTACCTGCAAGCGCATATAGCTTTTCACAAACATTGTTATACGTATCTTTGCAGTTATTTACATTTTCAAGCTCATGAGGAATATCCTGATTTAGCTTGTCACCTGAATAATACTTACTTAGGCGTACATGTCCGTCTGCATATTTGGCATTTAGGGCCTCGAGTGCTTTTTGATAGTTTTCTCTACTTGCCACATATTCATTATGTAGATCTACTACCTGCTTATTGTATGTATTAACATAGGTTATATCATGACTGCCAGGATCATTGCTCTTTAATGCCTGCACAATCACCGCATCCTCAACTTGTCTTGCCCCCTTCTTTAAGAGGGAATAGATATACTCCTGATTATTCTTAAAGGTCATTAAGGAAATTGATGACTCATTGAGACTCATTATTTCCTGATTAATACTATCCCTTTGATCATTTTCGATAAACACCGGCTGTGGGACATAGCCGTAAAGATAGTAAGCGCCGCCCTTTTGCATTACCAAAATGCGCTGGCCCTGCATGATCTTTTTAACCGAGGTACTATTGGACTCAATTAAGGTATGAACCTTAATAATTACATTATCGTTATTATTGGTAATGATGGCATAGAACAGATCGTTGTTCTCAGCCTTATCCTCAGCATAATCTGCAGGTAACTCTGCGTCCATGCTACCATCTTTAGCACAAGCCATGGCCTCTACAATATCAAGACTTTGCTTGCTATCTAAGGATAAGAGATTTGCTAGCTCTTGATGTACAAGACTGC
>CAVHVI010000238.1:0-2420 GCA_963639245.1 Bacteroidaceae bacterium | reverse complement strand
GAATGACGTCAATGGAGTTGAGAATGATATTAATAACTTTAAAACTCAAATGACTAATGAGCAGGAACTAGTTAAAAAATTGCTAGTACTGATAGAAGAAAATCCGTCTGCAACGCAAAGATATTATGCGGAGCTACTTGGAGTATCAAAAAGAACGATTTCTAGGTTTTTTGGTTCATTACGGGAAAGAGGAGTTTTAATTCAAGCAGGAACGAATAGAAGGGCAAATTGGATGATCCTGAAATAGGAGATAGAGCATGGAGGTTAAAAAAATAATACAGGCATAGAATCGGCGAATTGATATGCCCCAGTTGTATTATTTTGCGGTGCATTATCTTCTCAGGAACAATAGATAACATCTTACAGCTCTCCTAAAGTCTTACACTTATATTTGACTAAGGAGAGCTCTTAAAGGCACAGTCAGTGTTTGACAACTTTATAAATTTCATCCCTTATAAATAGAAAGCATAATTTGCAAGGAGAAATTAAGGGATTGTCTTTAGACTATGAACAAAAAAGTAATTTTAGTAGCCTTCGCGCTAAGTGCGGTGGCTTGCCTTAGCATTCTATATCTGCGCTATGAAGGAGAAGAGACTTTAAATAAGGCCTACGGCAATGTTGATATTAGACAAAGTGCGCTCTCCTTTGAAAGATCAGGACGTATTACTGAGCTTTTATTTGATGAGGGCGATCTAGTTAAAAAAGGTAGTGTGATGGCTAAGCTTGATACCTTAGATCTTGATCATCAAATTGCTATAGCTAAAACCAAGCTACAGGAGGCAAAAGCTTTACTAGATGAAATGAATAAGGGCTATAGAAAGGAGGAAATTGCTCAGGCTAAGGCCAGTGTTGAGCAATTAACTCAGGCATTTAAGCTTGCCAAGCTTACAAATGAGCGTTATCAAAATTTATATAAAAGCCACAACGCTTCAGCTCAGGATAAAGATCAAGCCTACTATTCGATGTCTGAAATCAGCGCCAAGCTAGATGAGGCTACAGCCAAATACAGCATGCTATGCTCAGGCTATAGAGAGGAGGATATAAGAAAGGCTAGCGCTCAATATGACAATGCTAAAAGCTATTTGCAATATTTAAGCTACCAAAAGGATAGCCAAAGCGTGCTTAAGGCGCCCTTTGATGGAGTAGTGCGCTCACGAAAAAATGAGCCAGGAGACATGACCTCGCCACAAAATAGTGTCTTTGAGCTCTCAATAATCGATAAAAAGCGTGTCCGTGTATATCTAAGTGAAAAGCAACTAGCGCTAGTTAAGGTCGGACATAAAGCTCAGATAGCTACTGCCAATAACGATCAAATCATCGGTACCATTGCCTTTATCAGTGATACTGCTATGTTTACCCCTAAGACTGTGCAAACCGAGGATCTAAGAGCCGATCTTGTTTACGAGGTCAGGGTTGATGTTGATGATAAGGATAATAGTCTACGTCTTGGGCAAAGCGTGACGGTAGATTTTCAATATGAGTGATCTCATTGAAATTGAAGGCTTAAGTAAATCCTATAAAGCACTAGGACGAGATAGAGTAACGGCACTTAAGGATTTCTCGCTTAAGGTAAGTAGTGATCATCATCTAATATCGCTTACAGGTCCTGATGGTGCTGGTAAATCCACACTTTTAAAGCTACTAGCTGGTGTTCTAAAGAAGGATGATGGCAAGGTTATATTAAATGACACACTACCAGATAACAGCGATCCTGCCTTTACTCAAGATATAGGCTATATGTCGCAAACGCTTGGGCTTTATGGAGAGCTTAGCGTGCTTGATAACCTGCGTATCTTTGCAGGCTTAAAGGGAGTTGATCTAAAAAAGAACGAGGATTATCTACTTACCCTTTTAGATAAGGTTCAGCTATTAAAATTTAAGGATAGAGCTGCCGATGCTCTATCTGGCGGAATGAAGCAAAAGCTAGGCTTAATCTGTGCCTTTGCATCTCAGCCTAAAATCTTAATACTAGATGAGCCAACGGTAGGAGTTGATCCTGTCTCGCGCGCTGAGCTTTGGCAGGTCATTTACGAATACCTAGAAAAGAGCCATGCGTATTGTATTTTTTCAACGGCTTATCTTGAGGAGGCAGCCAAGGCCGATCTTGTGCTAATGATGAATGATGGCCGGATCCTCTTACAGGGAAGGCCGCAGGATCTCTCAGAGAAAATTAGCGGCAGGACCTACAGCTTAGAAATAGGTAATGGCTGTTATCAAACTATAGTACGGCAGCTGATGTCCATTTCTGCGCGAAATTTTGCTGTCTCTCCCATTATCGATGTAGTTCCTAGGCTTGGACGTATCGATATCTTAGGCAAAGAAATTGATAATGCATCGGAAATAGAGGCTTTTATTAAAGAAAGGATCGCTATTGATTTTAAGCTTTTAAAGCGTGAGCCCATTTTAGAGGATGCCTATAT
>CAVHVI010000237.1:0-2446 GCA_963639245.1 Bacteroidaceae bacterium | reverse complement strand
GCTTGATTAAATTAAGACCTTACTTTAATCACAGGTAATTCCTAAATACCAGCTAAAGTCATTGACGCATTAAGAGACAAGAAAAGCATCAAAAAACTGATATTAGGCCAAAGGTAGTTTGTTGCTCCATCCTTGCTTCAACCTTTTCTAATGCCTAAATATGGTGAAAAGCACCTGAAGGCTGATGAGATACTTAGCAGAGGTAACTAAAATTAACTTCAAGTTCCCAGATCTTACTAGGATCCTCAAAAAGAATAAGGCTCAGGTACAAAAGAGAGGCTCTGAGCGCTTAGTATTAAACCGCAGTCAACACCAGATCCAGAAAAAAGATATCCCCTATCAGGCCATCAAGGTGCTAGAAGGTCTGCAGCGTGCAGGCTTTCAGGCTTATTTAGTTGGTGGCTGTATACGAGATCTGTTATCAGGCAAGGCCCCTAAGGACTTTGACGTTTCCACTAACGCCACTCCTGAGCAGGTGCGCAAGGTCTTTAAAAACTCACGCATCATCGGCCGTCGCTTTAAGATTGTCCACGTGGTCTTTGGTCGTGAAATAATCGAAGTTACCACCTTTAGATCAAATAAGGAGCCTAAACACGACAGCACCCGTCATCTAGCCTCCGACAGCGGCATGCTCGTACGCGATAACGTCTACGGCAAAACTTTAGAGGAGGATGCCGAGCGTCGTGATTTCACTATCAATGCTATCTATTTTGATCTAAAGAAATCTGAGCTTATCGATTACCATGCAGGTCTTTATGATCTGCAGGATCACGTCATCGATATCATTGGCGATCCTGAGACTAGATACTCTGAAGATCCCGTACGCATCATCCGTGCCCTACGCTTTGCTGCCAAATTAGGCTTTAAGCTCTCAAAGCGCACCGCTGATCCTATTACTAAAATGGCCCCAGCCTTAACTCAGGTATCAAATGCCCGCATGTTTGAGGAGGTCAACAAGCTCTTTTTAACAGGGCACGGCCTGCAAAGCTTTAGAATTTTAAAGGAATATGGGATCTTCAACATCCTCTTCCCTGGCCTTGAGGATTATCTTGAAAATCCAGTATTCAACTCCTTTGTTGAGTTTGCCTTAAAGAGCTCTGATGATCGCTGCGCGCAAAACAAGCGCAATATGCCCCACTTCCTCTATGCTGTGATCCTTTGGGCCAAGTTCCAAAATGAAATTTTGCGCTTATCTGACTTAAACGACAGCGTAGTAAATGCCGCCTCCATGCGTGAGCTTGCTGATCTGGCCTGCCCTAAGATTTTGCGCACTCAGAACACTATTACAGCTATTCCTATCTCTATATCTGAGTCCATACGCTCGATGTGGTCCTTGCAGCTACAGCTTTTAGATATCAACGATCCTAATAATGTAGCCAGTGTAGCCTCTCGTCAGCTCTTTCGCGGTGGCTTTGATATCTTCAGGTTACGTGCCCGCTTTGAGCCCTATCTTGAGCCCTATGTAAAATTCTGGCAGCCCTACTATGATGAAAGTGCGGCTAAATCCAAGCAAAGAATACTTGAACGTCAGGCAAGAGAGCGCGTAGATGATTTCTATGAGGATGGTGCTCAAGCTATAAACTCGCAAAATCCCTATCAAAACAGCCCCGGCTTTAGAAATGAGCAGGATCTTGCTAATAGCGCCCAAAATAGTGATGACACGCGCGCAGCTCGTCGCAAGCGTCGTCGTGAGCAGGATGAGCTTAGAGCACAGGCTGATGAGATCTTTAAATCCTTAACTAAGAAGCCCTCTCAGAGTGATAGCGCTAATAATGAAGAGTCTAGCTCGGCGATAAATCCTTGGGGTAATGATCATAAATCAGGTAATAGACAAAATTACAACGAACAAGCTCCAATAAATCCTAGCTCTAAGCAGGATCCTGCTTTTAGCAAGGATGATATAAAAGACCAAAATAATAGCTCTGCTACAAATTACGCCTCAGCTAGCATTAACAGTAATGAGCACGACACCAATGCCTTAAAGACCAAGGGCAAGACTGCCACTAATCAAGATACTTATGAGCAAAGCACTGCTACTAATAATGCTAAGCAGGCTAATGCTCAAGAAAAAGAGCATAGCAATAAGCAAGATCTTGAGGATGCCGAGCGTCTTGATAGACTAGCTCGTGCTCGTGCCTGGCGTGCCTCGATGAATCTTGAGCCCTAGGATAAAATTAGGCAAGAAATAAAATGGCTAATGCATTAATATCCTTAGGCTCAAATATGGGCGCTAGCATTGAGATAATAAAAGATGCTTTAAGCGAGCTTGATAAAATAGAGGAGACTAAGCTAATTAAAGCCTCCTCCCTTTATCGTACTAAGCCTTGGGGATATAGAGAGCAGGCAGATTTTATTAACGTAGCCTGTCTTCTTGAAACTACGCTCTCCCCACTTATGCTTTTGCATAGGATGCAGGAGATCGAGTTTAAATATCATAGAGAAAGGC
>CAVHVI010000236.1:0-2483 GCA_963639245.1 Bacteroidaceae bacterium | reverse complement strand
CTCTTTGTGCATGATAGAGAAAGGTTAGCTTGAAGCATGCACGGATAACCTCTAAAACATATGGAGCCTATGGTGAAAGCAAAATTTCTTTGTGCAGTGGGGCTATCAGTGCTCTTGCTCTTATTTACAAATCCAGCATCGGCGACTATGCGTGGATTTTTAACTGCAGAAGAGGCCCCTTTTGTGATCACTTTAATCGATCCTCCTCCGTCTGATGACAGTGCATTATTTTTAAATGACGTGGAGAGATTTAAAGACTCTCAAAGGCTTAGGGATAGTGCTAGATGGAGAGTTGCATCTAGGGAGACGAATATGAAGGCTGCAGGCTTGCTTGAGACATTTTCTGAGGCTATGGGCGTGGAAATGTCAAAGGAAAGCACGCCTGCAATCTTTAAGCTTATAAAGAAAGCAACCTATGATATTCGCTTCTTTGGCACCAAGAAAATTAAGGCTTATTATTATAGAGAGCGTCCCTTTGTTAAGTTTAAGGTATCTACCTGCAAGACAGATGAGGAGGAGGAGCAAAGGCATGATAGCTCCTATCCATCATCTCATGCTGCCACGGGGTGGGGCGCTGCCTTGTTATTATCTGAAATTAATCCCAAGCGCGCAGATAGGCTTTTAGAAAAGGGCCGTGATTTTGGTGAAAATCGTGTGATTTGCGGCTATCACTGGGATAGCGATGTAAAGACAGCACGAAATGTTGCGGCGGTTATGCTCAGTGTTTTGCATGCCAATAGGGACTTTAACGATCTCATGCTAAAGGCCAAGGCTGAGTTTAATGCCTTGAAGTAAAAAGACTTTAAGAGTACTAATAAAAAAACTCCGGAGGATCCCGGAGTTTTTGCATATTTGCTTTGAGAGGCGCTTATTTACGTGATGATAAAGGCTTTACATCACGCAATGGCTGACCTACATAGATCTGACGAGGACGTCCCAAACGAGAGTCAGAAATTGACTGCATTTCATTCCAGTGTGAGATCCAACCAATGGTACGGGCAATAGCAAAGATCACGGTAAACATTGAGGTGGGGATGCCAATTGCGTTCAAAATGATGCCTGAATAGAAGTCAACATTAGGGTAGAGGTTACGCGTTACAAAGTATTCGTCGTTAAGTGCAATCTTCTCAAGCTCAGTTGCAACCGTTAAGGCCGGATTGTCAGTAATGTGCAATTCGTCTAGCACCTCATGACAGGTATCACGCATAACAATAGCGCGAGGATCAAAGGTCTTGTATACGCGGTGACCAAAGCCAAATAGACGGAAGGGATCATTCTTATCTTTAGCACGGGCAATATATTCAGGAATATGATCAACTGAGCCTATTTGTTGCAGCATACGCAAGCAAGCCTCGTTTGCACCACCATGAGCAGGACCCCATAAGGAGGCAATACCAGCTGCGATACAGGCATAGGGGTTAGCACCTGAGGAGCCTGCTAAGCGCACTGATGAGGTGGAGGCATTTTGCTCGTGATCGGCATGCAAGGTAAAGATTCGATCTAAGGCCTTAGCAATGACAGGATTTACCTTGTACTTCTCACAAGGGGTGGCAAACATCATGTGCAGGAAGTTTTCTGCATAGCTTAAATCGTTTCTTGGGTAGACGAAGGGCTGACCAATTGAATACTTATAGGACATGGCAGCCAGTGTCGGCATCTTGGCAATTAAGCGCTTCATAGTAAGTTCACGCAGTTGCGGATCATAGATGTCCATGCTGTCGTGATAGAAGGCTGAGAGTGCACCTGCCACACCGCATAGTACTGCCATAGGATGGCTGTCACGACGGAAGGCTTGGAACAAGGATTCCATCTGGGTGTGAACTAATGAGTGATGGCGAATTTGATCCTCAAACTCTTTATATTGAGTCTTAGTAGGCAAATCGCCCTTAAAGAGCAAATAACAAACCTGTAAATAGTTGGCTTTAACTGCCAGCTGATCGATGGGATAACCACGATATAAGAGGACGCCCTTGTTGCCATCGATGAAGGTGATGCGCGACATGCAGGATGCAGTGGATACAAAGCCAGGATCATAGGTAAAGTATCCTTGCTTTCCCAAAGCGCGGATGTCGATGACCTCAGGTCCCATATTACCTTTGAGTATAGGCAACTTAATTGGATCCTTGCCAGGGATATTCAAGACGGCAAAGCCAGTCTCTTCAGGCATATCATTTGCTTCTTTCATTTTTCGTGCTCTATTTAACAAAGGATGTATAAAACTATTGCATTTAACTATAGCGGAGAGTTTGGTAAATCTAAATTGTCGCTATGTTATGGATTTTTTTGCACAAAGAAGGGGCAGTAGATCACCAAAATGGCTTGGCAATGCGATTTTGTTAGTATGCCAAAACATCGAAAAATTTATAATATTGCTAAAATGAGTTTAGCCCTCTAAATTATGATGACTTTCTTTTAGAAGATCTAAGGTCAGAGCCGGCACATCAACGCTCGGAACGGTTGGCGTTGCATCCCTCCCTTTGGCA
>CAVHVI010000235.1:0-2492 GCA_963639245.1 Bacteroidaceae bacterium | reverse complement strand
TGAAGCTTAGATTCTGCTTTTGGGAGGTAAAGATACTTTGGGTAAGCTCCTCATAGATTCGAGGCTGAAGCTGTGTAATAGCCGCATTTACCGCTTGACCATTTAATGAAAAATCAATGGCTCCATATAGTTTTTCTATGCCTTGCCCTGTGGCACTGTTATTTGCCTGTAGGGCCCTTGCTAAGGGTAAATTACTATCATCTAAAACATATTGCTCATAATTGCGCGAGAAAGAAATTCCAATAACATCATCACTTGAGCCAATCTTTTCCTTATCTAAGGACATAGTTAAGGTAGGAGAAATATCAATAAGTGATGTTGTAAGATCCAAAGAGTCATAGCTATTAGCCGTAACAAGATCCTTAAGTTCATAGCTATAGCTCCTATTCGTCCTAAACATTCCGCTACGATTAGCTCTAAGCTTTAAATTGCCTGATAACTTAGCACTGCCTGTGATTTTAAGACTGTCAGTTGATACTCCATCTGATGAAATATCAACAATTAAGCATCCGTCATCCTGAACATAATTGCCTGAAATAGAGAGCGTTTCAACTTTGTCCTCACTACCGATATCCAAGGTACCTGCATTAATAAAGTAGCCTACCTTATCTTTAACAATATCATTTTCATGCCCCGCGGCTGCAGTTAAGATTTTTGGATTGGTTAGATTAAAGTCAGCATTTGTACTTAAGAAAGCGCCATCATCAATTGCAACCGATAAGGTATTGACACTACCATCAATTAACATCAGGGATACATCAGCATTCTCTTTTACTAACAAAGAAGTGTTTGTAGCGCCATTGATACTGCCATTAAGGCTTATATCCTGGCCATTAAAACAGATCTTGGTGACAAGACTTGAAAGATATTCCTCTGGGGCTACTTGTTCTGCAGAGCTTAGCTGGATCTTTAAATCCTTATATATGGAATCAGAACTCTTAGAATCAAAGTTTTTCCAATCAGAGGTTATATTGCCAGTTATCTTCGCGCCATCATTAAATTCAATGGTTCTGACCAAGGCATTTTTGCCAATATAGATAGCATTATCCTTGCCCTCGATCGTACCGCTTATCGATACCTTATCCATTAAGGCGCCCTGTAGAGCAGTATTTAAGGTTTCTTTTGCGTAAATATCTAGATTTTTGTAGTTCTTGATAGCTCCAGTTATTCCATTAACTTCTCGCTTATAATTAATATAAGAACCGTGGTATTCATCACCACCTGCGCCATTAGGGCTTGAACCATAATCAAACTGTAAGGCATTACCCTTTATACCATTAGCACTGACATTACCGGCAATAGTTAAGTTATGTGCAGATCCTGCAGAAAACAGCACACCCATGGCATAATCACCATCGGCCTTAACATTTACATTCTTGGCAATAGTAAGATCGTTTTGAGTACCGTTAACGCGAATACCAGCAGCCCCAGTTCCTGTGGATAGAATATCTGCAACCTGAGTTATAGAATTTCTAGAGCCATATACATCAAGCCCCACTCCCAAAGCGGTATTATTTGCAACGCCCTTTATATAGGATGAGCCATCTGCACTAAGGGCAGAATATCCATGATCATTAATAATAGTCTTGCCATTACCATATACGGAGTAACCAAAATAATTCTTTCTATCAAATTGGTAGCCCATATCTTGCATGGCGGCTAATTCAACTTCCAAAAAGGAGGTTAAATTTGTATAAGCTTCATGGCTCATCATACCGGCTGTCTGAAAGTGGGATAACTCTGCATCCTCTCCTTCAAAGCCATTAACTGGAATACCATCGTAGCCTTCAATAAACTGAGCCTTAGCAAGAACCTTTGTTACATTATCTCCCTTAAAATATGCGACAGTCTCACCTTTTTTATCACTATCCTTTTCAATTAAAAATACCTGATCATTTTCACCTAATACTCCAGCCTTTATCAAAGCATCACGCATCTTTGAGGTAACAATAAACATTCCCTCTTTTGCTTGAGTACCCTTGTAATCATAAAGATGATCCTGATACATATTACGCCCGCTTGAATTAAGCATAAAGCTTTGAATTTCAAGAGCATCACTATCATTTTCAATATAATAGGGGCTAAAGTTTTCTCCTACTAATACAATCTTGCCAACATTTTTGGCAATGGTAGTTGAATCTAATTTATTTACGCTAATAACCAAATCCTGTCCACTATCTGCTAAAAGTGCTTTTAAGGCGGAGTTGTCAATTGATCTAGTACTTGCCGAAATACCAAGAGCATGCCCCATTTCATGTCTAATGGTACCTGGGAGATCGGCTGCAGCTTCGTTTTGGCATAGCACACTATAATTTTTGGTATACCAACCAAAACCTGCGTCATCTTTCTGCGATGCTCCCATATATTTGCCAACAGTAATTTGACTTACAGATAAGTTATAGTAAGGACTTAGCTCTTCTTGAGGGTAGCTTTCTCCATTTTCTACTCCGTCTAAAATTTCAATTGCACTTAAAAACTGAGCTTTACTCATG
>CAVHVI010000234.1:2085-2519 GCA_963639245.1 Bacteroidaceae bacterium | reverse complement strand
GAACAATGCACCATTATCCTTTATTACCATTGCCTCTGCACTCTCAGAGCAGGCTATTAAGGATATTGCTCAAAAAAACGGTATTACAATCGCCTAAATTTAACCAAAAGCAATTTGAAAATAGATTTCTTGTTATCAATTAAAGGAACTATTAGCCTCTTATTGTAAAGCAGCTTTGGTCGCTCCCTCGATTATTGCAGATACCATTTTTTATATGGTGGATCCAAATATAAGATCCACCATTTTGCATTTTCCTAAGTTACTTACCTAAACTCGTTCCTTCAAGCATGGCGCCTACTGCCTTTAAGCTCAAAAGAGAACCGCTTAAAACAAAGATTTGATCCGGTGAAAAGCCACTGCCAACTAAAATGCGCGAGGCCACGTAAGCAGTCTGTCCTACCATGCAGGAAATAACAATTCTTTTATCTCTAGGG
>CAVHVI010000234.1:0-2075 GCA_963639245.1 Bacteroidaceae bacterium | reverse complement strand
CTAGGGAGTTTATCTAAGCTTTCACGAAGCTTTGAAATAGGAATATTTACAAAGCCTACTGGATGCAAATCATCAAAGCTATTTTGGGGACGTACATCAAGCTTAAAGGAATCATCGTAGTCCTTAAGATCTTCTACACAAATAGGATTAAAGAGCCCCTGAACCACGTTATCAGCAACTGATCCTATAATTTGAGCTACATCTCGTTGCGAGGATACCGGAGGCGCATAGGCATGATTGCGCGATGCAAGATAATCTACGCTATCGTTACCTGTGGCCATTAAAGTTGCCACAGTATCGATAAGTTTTGCTACCGCATCCTTATCACCTGCAGCCTGTACTCCATAGATTTTGCCATCTTCCCTTGAGAAGATAAGCTTTGCATGTACACGTTTTGAATCAGGATAGAATCCTGGATGATCAAAGCTGTGAGTTACTACAGCCACAGCATTTTCATCCTCGTCTAAAATGGCCTCCATAGGCATACCACAAGATCCAATTGCGACATCGAAAAGCTTGATAATAAAAGCACCGGCATCGCCTTGGTATTCATGATCCCAAACCTCGCCTTTTGTAATATAGAAGGCTGCCGCTCTTACTTGTTGCGGAATTGGAGTTGCCTGCAGTGCAGGACGGTTGATCTCTGAGCTTTGATCACAGCTTAAAATGATGTCACCTACTGCAAGTACATGCTCATCTGAGGTACGCATGTAGTTGTCAACCTCAATAAAGCCATCATCATCAAGCTCAATGCCAGCATCCTGCGCAATTTGCGTATTAGGCTTAACTCCCTGAGCAATAATGGCAAAATCGAATTTTTCCTCGATACCATTTGAGAAGGTAATTTGCAAGCCATCATCAAGATCCTCTGCATGAGCCACAGTAGTAGCAACTCTTAGCACTACTTTGTGATCTAAGAGCTCCTTTTCTGCATAGTAGCTAATCTCAGGATCTATCTTAGAGAGGATATGTTCACCCTTGGTACACAGCGTAACCTTAAGACCTTGAGCGCGTAGATTTTCCGCACATTCAAGTCCAATAGCGCCCCCTCCTACAATTAATACTGAGCGTGCGCCATTATCAATAAAACTCTTTACTAAATCGGTATCAGGAACTGTTTTTAAAGCAGATACATATTTTGAAGACTCGGCCCATGCAGGCATGATCGCACTTGCGCCAGTTGCCAGCACCAGATAATCATAGTCTATTACCGATTGCTTATTATTATTGCCAAGATCCTCAAGAGTTACAGTCTTTTCCTCAGTATCAAAGGCAACAGCCTTAGTATTAAGCCTTAAATCAAGGTTGTAGACCTTCTTTAAATAGCTAGGGGATGCGGCAAAAAGATCGTCATGTGAAGCAACCACACCGCCTAAATAATAAGGTAAGGCACAGTTTGCAAACGAAGGATAAGGGCCTTGTTCAATGACGGTTATAGCTAAGCTTTCATCAAGTCGTCTAAGACGTGTTGCAAGAGCAGCTCCTGCAGCCACTCCACCTATTATTACTACCTTCATAAAATTTCTGCTTAATTAAACTTTCACAATCACGTCATCAAAATCCAAACGGCTCTTTGGACGTTTATCTAAGGTATTAGAATCCTTATCTGCTCTATATCCTAAAAAGATCAAGGAAGTGGAAGCAAGTCCCTGCTCTTTTAATCCCATGAGCTCATCGATTTTCTTAAAATCAGCCCCCTCTATCGCGGTTGAATCAACACCATAGCTTGCGGCTGCATATAACACAGTCGCCATAGCAATGTAGGTTTGACGAGCATTCCAATTTAAAACACCGATCTCTGCATCATGCTCTTTGACAAAATCCATGCAACCGTCAGCACAGGCTTCGATCTTAGCCTCACTAAGACGACCATCACTAGCCTGCTTTTTAGCAACCTTCAAGGCATATTCCTTATCTATTGATGTTTTAGCAGTAAGCACCAATACATTGGCACAGCTATCAAAGCGTTGTACGTTGAAATCAGGCAGAGCCTCACGGATCTGCTTTTTGCTCTCTCTATCCATCAAGAAGAACTTCCAGCCTTGCATGTTTACTGAGCTTGGAGTCAGACGTAG
>CAVHVI010000233.1:0-2531 GCA_963639245.1 Bacteroidaceae bacterium | reverse complement strand
GGATCGTTATAGAGAACTAATGAGACAAAGCGGTAATATGATTGCTGGAGTTTCCAAATTGCAAAGCCAAGATCGCTAGGTAATGAGCCTTGAAATTTAGTACCTTCAAGATGAATTTTAAAGGTTAACAGTTCATCTACTGAAGGTAAGTTTAAGGTCTTAAAGATATTGTTAAATCTCTCAAGATCTTCTTCTTTTAGTTTTTGTACTAGTTCTTCTATGCCCATGTATGCCCCCAGAATTCTTCTAATTCATAGCTGTATGATAATAGATTAATTTTGAGTTTGTAAACATTTCAGAATTAAGACAGTGTTTTCGTGCAAGTATCTGCTACTATTGCGGAAATGTCATGATTTTTCGTAAATGGTCCAGATAAAGCTTCTGGGTCAACTTTTGGTAACCTATAGTTGAAGTATAGCGAGCCACCTCATTTCAGTAAATAATCAAGGAAGAGAACTGAAGGCTTTTGCTATAATCAGCTCATAAGATTTACTGTGGAATTGCAAAGTGGAAACTAAGAGTCAAGACAAAATATTTGCAGAGTCTGTCGAGCTTTTAAAACAAGCTGTGGCACATGATGCAACTCTTAGTGCAGCTATATATGCAGTATGCGACAACTTTGAGAAAGTATTAGCAGATAAGGATTTGCTTATAGATAAGTTGACGAACACAGTAAATGAGCAACATCTCCTCTTAAAGAAGCTATCAAATTTAGTAGCTGAACTTCAAGCAAAGCTTGGTAATAAAATTATCACCATCCGCAAAACCACTAATGAAGGCGCTAATGGCAGAGGAAGCGAAAGGGCAAACTCTTCCGATAAAGATAAGCCAAGAAAGAAGACTCCTAAGAGCACACCTCCAAAAGCAGATGATGTCACTGTAACCAAAGAGCGTGTATGCATTGGCTATGGTGGAGAGAAGATGTCCTATGAGGATGCCTTAAAGAAAGTAGGCACTATCTTTACCGGAGCTGATGGTAAAAGTTATAAATACCTACGCATTAACGATTCATCAGAGAAGATAGAGCTTGAGTTTGGTATTAAGGTTATCAACTACAGCAAGTTGCAAATAGTAGCAGTAGATGAGCATGACAATCCTTTGGATGAAAAAGTCCCTGCTACCAAATGCCCTGAAACAGATTTCCTAAAGAGAAGCCCAATTAGCATCAGCTTGATGAGTTTAATCCTTGAGCAAAGACTGTGCTTAAAGTGTCCTCTAAACAGGATAAGTCAGTACCTAGCAAAATACGGCATAAAGCTCACTAGACAGCAACTGTACAATCACACCGATACCACGGCACTGCTTCTAATACCGCTCCTTAAACATATGGAGAGCTATATAGGCGAAGCAGACTTGATAGGTGTTGATGAAACCTATTGGAGTTGCCGAGAAAAGCGGAAAATCCAACAAGAAACTCCAAAAGAAGACAAAGATAGGAAATCACAACGAAGTAAGTCCAAAACCTTACGCTCGTACGTGGTAGCTATTATCTCGCCTAAAGTCTGTATCTATTACCATTCCCTAGAAAGGGATAGTGAGCAGACTAGGAATATCCTATTGGAGCATGATATACGAAGCGATTGCTTTGTAGAGTCAGATGCATTCTATAAGAAAGCCTTCTCTATTAAGAAGAACGTCAACGGTAGAGATGAGCGTGTATTCATGCACGGTATATGCTGGGTACATGCTAAGAGAAACTTCTGTGAGCTTATCAATTACGGCACCCACACAGATGGTACGCTGGTAAAAGAAATAATTGATAACGGCTGGGAGCAGGATATTAAGGACGCTATAAGAATTAGAGACAACATCACCAAGTGCTTCAACATTTATAACACCGTCATTGAACAGTGCATGAAAGACTCAAGCCTTGATGTATGTGAGCAAAAGCGTGAAAAGCTTAAGCCTCATATCGATGAGATTTTAGATGATGCCAAGGCAATATTTAAGCTCATTGAAAGAAGAAGAGCTAATTGCGCAGATGCTTCTAAACCTGAGCCCTTAAGAAAGTGCTCTGACAGACTCTATAAAGCTATTGTCTACCTCGTTAATAATGAACAACGTCTCAAGGCTTTCCTTGATAGTCCTTACGGTGTAATGCAGAACAACAATGTCGAAGAGAAGTTTAGAGAGCTAGATGTACTCAGAAACGGCATGCTAGCCAATGACACCTGCAGAGGCGCTGAGGATTTAACCGAGTTCTACTCCTTCTATAAGACCTGCCAACTCCACAATGTGGATTTTAGATCCTATATAAAGAAGGCCATTACAAAGATGATGGAGCACATTGACGAGATAGATTTTGAAAGGGACAGCAAGGGTACAATTCTCGACTATAAAGGTCACCGCATCCCTGCTGAAGTATTAGATCAACTGATGCCTTGGGCATTGGTTTAGGAAGGTCCAGAAAAAGTGTTTTCGGACCATTTACTGATTTTAAATTATTCTAATGAGGTCATACGTGCCAGACTTAACTCAAAAACCGATCTCATCTGCAGTTATCTTATCTAAGGTCTATCACCGTCCTGTGT
>CAVHVI010000232.1:0-2562 GCA_963639245.1 Bacteroidaceae bacterium | reverse complement strand
ATAACAGAAGGCTCTGTGACTTTTTAAGACTTGTATTTATTGAGTTACCTAAACTCGTGAATTTCCCTAAAACGGTTAACACATCCTTAAAATAAATTCATAAATCATTGTAATATAAATCGAGGCAATTGGCTTAAAAATAAGCGTCAATTGCCTTTTATTTTGTTTGAAATATTCCTTTAAATAATATATAATATTCTGTTTGCGCTTTCAACAGAATTTTTGGGTAATATTTATGAGTATTATTTACGAGGATTTGGGTGAAATTGATATCCCTAAATTTGCTCACTATTGTAAAAATGGACGAGTGATTGTTGTTAACAAGATAGGTGGCGGCAAAAGAGAACAAATCGTTATAGGCCGAGCAACTTCTAGAACTAAGATGTTCGCTAACAGCAACTTCAAAATTTATTACCCTCATCTGTGGCGAGAGAACTTTGGTAAAGAGAATTTAAAAGCCTCTAAAATTAGCATCGGACTGTATGGTCTTTTCCTAAGCGCGGCTTATAAGAATGGCCTTTATAAGGTAATGAAAGAAACTTTTGGTGTATACAAAACCAACCGTATTCTCGACTATGCGATGTTTAATACCCATGAACATCTAAACGCCAGTTACCTCATAACCGAGTTTGCTAAAGATCAATTGTTGTTCTCTGAGAAGAAGCCCACCAAGAACACCTATTGCGATTTCTTTAAGAACAAGCTTAGTCTAGATTTAATTCACCAATTCCGCCTAGATTGGCTCAAGCATTGCGCATCTCATGGATATGACAAGGTATGGCTATGCATTGATGGATCTAATAATGATTGCTCAGTACAGAATAGTAAGCTTGCAGCTAACGGCAACTCTAAATCCCACAATGCCGTAAAGATTTACAGCTATATGTGGGCGGTAAGCGCAAAAGATGGCAGACCTATTACCTACACCGTAAACAATGGCAGCAAGGTTGATTCCAAAGCCTTTGATGAGATAGGCAAGCTCTTAGCTGCCTCCAAGATTAAGATTGAAGGCATAATCGTTGACAGAGGCTTTGCTACTGAAGATTGTATAAAGCTCATTCGCGAGAGTGGATATAAATATGTGGTTATGCTCAAATCCAATGCTCTGGCTTATAAATCAATGTTTGAGCAGTATGCTTCCAAGCTCTTCTGGAATTTCTCCTATGCTATTAATGGTGAAGGAGACTTTGGTGTTGTTCAAAAAGAGAAAATCTTTGCCTCAAGCAATGAGCAAGCTCACATCGGCTTTTACTTCAATGGTCGTATAGGCACTAAGAGAGCATTGGATTTTCTAGAGAAGGTCTTTAACGCCAAGAGTAATGTTCAAGCTCAAATTGATAAAGGCAAGAAGCTTGAAAGCATTATCATTCCCGCCGATGCTAAGCGTTACGTTAAGGTATTTAATGACAAGGATGGAAAGCCTCAGGTAGAGTTTAATAACAGCGTATGTCAAGGCGCCATCAGTAGCCAAGGCTATAACGCCATAGCCTGCTCTGAGGACTATACAGCTCAGGAAATAAGTGAGCTTTATGACTTACGCGATGTGTCAGAAAAGCAGTTTAGTGTCTTTAAATCTCAGCTTGGAAATGACGTAACTCGAGTCCATAGCGATGAAAGTATAGAAGCCAAGCTTGCCTGTGGATTCATCGCCTCCATTATTCGTACAGAGATTGCTATTGCCTGTAAAGCACTTAAGTTTGATACCAACAAAATCATCCGCGAAGCTGATTTTAGTCGTGTTGTTTTGGTGGATGATGAGCATTATCGTGATGTGCATGATCATACTACGCGCCTATGTGCGGTATTCAAATACCTAGGGCTTGAAGAAGAGTACTTAGATTGCTTTTCCCAAGAGGTTAATAATCGCAATAGCGATGTTCATTCTCACGAGCGCGTCATGCCTCCTTTTACTACATCTGATGCCCAAGTCGGCAGACCTAGAAAGGATGATACTGACGAAGATAAAGGCGATAAAGACAAAAAAGACGATAAAAAGGCTAAAGATGAGCCTAAGCGTGGTCCTGGACGTCCTAAGGGCTCTAAGAACAAAAAGACCTTAGAGAAAGAGCGCAAAATACAGGAGGCTAAAGCCAAAGGTGAATACGTAGAGCCTGAAAAGCGCGGGCGTGGCAGACCAAAGGGATCCAAAAATAAAAAGACTCTAGAGCGAGAGGCTAAGCTTAAGGCTCAGCAAGAGAATCGTGGCCGTGGGCGTCCCAAGGGAAGCAAGAATAAGAAGACTTTGGAGCGTGAAGCTCAGCTGAAAACATCAAAGAACAAGGCACAAAAGAAGGCCTCCACAACAGAGGTCAAGACGTCGCAAAGCGATCCTAAAGTGCAACCTCAAGCATCTCAGCCAAGCAATAATAATGGAGTCCAAAATACCCCTAAAAAGAGTGATCAAGGCCCCCAACAAAAGACCAACGATCGAGTACAATCTAATGAAAATATTCCGCCCGATTAGCACTGCTTTTTTAACAGTTGTTAACGGTTTTAGGGAAATTCACGAAATCAGGGAAGCCTTTGAGCACTGTATTGTTGATTATTACACTAAGTCAAAAG
>CAVHVI010000231.1:0-2592 GCA_963639245.1 Bacteroidaceae bacterium | reverse complement strand
GCCCTGATTCAACTGCTGTTTTAGCTTTGGCACCTTGTCCAATCCAACCGTATGAAAAAATCTCATCTTTACACTTTCCACTAAGTGCATTTACAAAGTCTGTTATACCTAATGTTGTGCCATTAACTAGCTTGCATGCAAGTTCAAAAAAAGAGACATAATCTTTTTTAGCATTCAAACTTTTATGAACAGACTTAATACCGCAGCCTTTATCTACTGATATAAATTCATCAAAATTTATGCAATTACCTATGAGCCCTTGATTTGCCGTAACAAGTTCCTGATAATCCTTGTCTATTAATTGAACCTTGCCATCAATTTCTGAAGCTAAATTTAATAATTCCTTGATAAAGCCTTGGGCTGTTTTCTTGCCTTTAAAGCGTTCAATTCCAGCGCCAGTTACAGCATATCCATGAACAACAGGAACGTTTATCTGATTATCTGATACCTGAACCTTGAGCAAATTCTCAATATGCTTTTGTAGATCCTCATTTTCTGGATCTAAGATCCCTACTAAATCAAAAAGAGCCCTAGTTTTATCATCCTGATGATAAAAAAGCTTACGCCAGGTTTCATGATCTGCCTGCTTTACAAGCTCACTTAAGCTATCTAAATTGCAGAGTTCTTCATCAAAGGCCTCCCCTGCCTCAAAGGAGTAGATCTGATTTAAGGCCTGATTACAGAAGGAGTGAATAGTACAAATTGACGCATCATCAATTGAGCGCTCAGCAGCAAGTAAGGTACGGGCACACTTCAGCGCCTTAAGATTTTGCTCATTATTTTGCGGATCTTCTTCCTTAAAAAATTCTGCAATGGAGCTTGCCCCAGTCATTTCAAATACCAAGGTACAAAGCTGCTCTTCAAGACTATCCTCTACCACCTGCCTATCCTCAGGACAATTTGCGCCTAAGGATAAAAGCTCAAATACCACGCGCGCCTCGCGTATCTTTTGACGCACTCGCTCTTTTAGATCAGATGCAGCCGCATTGGTAAAGGTAACAATTAAAAGCTCATCTATGGTAAGCGGTCTGCCAAATCCATTTTCTTTTGCCACTCCTGAATTTAAGAGAAGACGTAACACCAAATAAGTAATGGTATAGGTCTTGCCAGTACCGGCACTAGCCCCGATCATGGCTGAGCAATTTAAAGGAAGCTCACAGACATTTAGCTTTTGCCCTTCATTATTTAAAGTCATCGTAGTCACCCTTAGTTGCTCTCATCCACAAAATCAGCAATTTTCTTAGGATCTATAAAGTCACTCTCACAGTGCCTTAACACATAAGGTATATAAAGCTCTTCAATAAAGCTCTTACGCAGCTCATAGAGTACATTTATGCTCTCATCATCTAAGCCTTCATCTTCATTTATATTCTCATCTACACAGCTCTTATCTCTAAATATAAAGGCTGCATTTAAATCGTATTTAAAATCACCTACACTCCAGCTTTTACCGCCTCTTGTCTTTTTAAAGAAATCCATGAGTGCATCTACCCATAGCGGAAGAGGTCTTATAAGTCCAATTAAATACCATTTAACGCATACTCTAAGGCACGCTTGTGCCTCGTCATAGGTAAATGGTGCAAATTTCCCCGTAAGTCCTGAGGATAAGGCCGTACAAGATAAAGATAGAGGATGGTGAGTTGATTCATCACACAAGCCCTGAGATAGAGCCTGTACCATTAAGGTAAATAAGGTCTTAGGAGATGGAGCTTTAAAATCCTTATGATATAAATCAAGATATAAGGCAGGGAACAGTGCCTGACCTGAAAAATCAACGGTTACATCTCCATCTGCATCAAGACCTAAATCTTTACGCTTATTAAAGGTTAGAAGCTTATGATTAAATTCAATTGCTTGGGGATTTATGTAATCTTCGATTTTAAAAGCTGGATCTAAACCAATAAGTGCTGCTTGTACATCCTCACGTACCTGCTTTAGATCCTTTGCACAATGCTCACCAAAAAGACCATAAGGCAGACGACCACTAGCCCTGAGCTTAGCAATGATCCCTGCTATCTCATCATCATCGTCACTTGCAATAAGGCGTGCCTTAAGAACTTTATCCTCCAAAAAATCAGGCTCAAAGAGCTCAACATCTATTAATTCGTCATCATCGTCACGAATACGAATGTCATGCTGTGAAAGATAAATCTTACAGGGAGATTTTAAGAAGGCTAACAGCATGCTAGCAGTAATATTTAAGCGATCGGGGAGATCAACACCACTTACCTCAAAATTCAAAGGACATAAGGCCTCATTTACTATAGATGAGAGCTTAGATTTGGTAGCTTCATTCGCTCCATTCTCACTAACTATTTGTTTGCCAGATGTTTTTTTATCTTTCTTATCTTCAACAAAAGCTCCTTCATCAAATGAAGGCAAACGACTTACTGCAGCTATTCCTGACTTTTTAATAAAATTATCCTGATCGTAGGAATTTAACCTTGCCTCATAAGTAAGACGCTTTGATGGCAGGATCTCCTTGCCATCGCTATTTAGAGTATTAACCTTAAAATTATCATTTAAATAGTCCCAAAGCTCAGATACCACTGCAGATGGATTGCGCACACTCTTATCTACCGGATCACAGCC
>CAVHVI010000230.1:0-2609 GCA_963639245.1 Bacteroidaceae bacterium | reverse complement strand
GAGATAAGCAATCAAGCAGTAATCGCTTCCTTTTTATTTAGCTTTTCAATATTTTTTCACGCATAGAAATTTAGGCGTTATGTCGCCACAAGCGGAGCAAAAGTAATGAGCTGGTTTGACAAAGTTTTTCAAAAGAACACCCCGTCAGAGAAGCATGAAATTCCAGAAGGTGTCTGGACTAAGTGCGAGGCCTGCCAGCAGGTGCTTTACCGTGCAGAACTTGAGCGTAATCTTTTTGTATGCCCTAAGTGCGGTCATCATATGCGTATTAAGGCTAGAGCCCGCTTGGAAGCCTTTTTAGATAAGGAAGGCCGTATTGAGCTCGGTACCAACTACGAGCCTAAGGATATCTTAAAGTTTAAGGATCTAAAAAAGTATAGCGATCGCATCAAGGCTGCGCAGAAAAAGAGTGGCGAGAAGGATGCCTTGGTAGTAATGAAGGGTACCTTAAAGGGCTTGCCGGTAGTTGCCTGTGCCTTTGAGTTTGAATTCATGGGCGGTTCTATGGGATCGGTTGTTGGTGCCCGCTTTGCCGCCGCTGTTAACGAATGCTTAAAGGATAGACGTGCGCTAATTTGCTTTGCCACCTCTGGTGGTGCGCGTATGCAAGAATCCTTATTCTCCTTAATGCAGATGACCAAGACCTCAGCAGCCCTTGCTCGTTTATCTAAGGCTGCTCTTCCTTATATCAGTGTGATGCAGGATCCTACCATGGGCGGTGTATCTGCATCACTTGCAATGCTTGGTGATTTAAATATCGCTGAGCCTAATGCCTTAATTGGCTTTGCAGGTCCTCGCGTTATTGAGCAGACCGTACGTGAGACCTTGCCTGAGGGCTTCCAGCATGCCGAGTTCCTAAAGGATAAGGGCGCAATTGACATGATCATCAGCCGTAAGGATATGCGTGATGAGCTAGCAAAGCTTATCTCCATGATGATGCTAGTTGCCGATCCTGATACCGCGGTTGATGAGATCCGCGATAACCGTGAGCAAAATGCTCGCAAGGTAGTTCGTAAGGCTCCAGTTAAGAAGGCCGCCACGCGCATCTAATGGAAAATATTAAAGAAATTCAAAAGCCAGGCTCACTTCAAGCCTGGCTTGATCATCTTCAGTCACTAAATCCTGATCACATGGAACTAGGTTTAAATAGGATCAGGACTGTTTTTGACAGACTTAACTTAAGCACTTTAAACTCTCTTACCATTACGACTGTAGCTGGCACCAATGGTAAGGGCAGTACCGCAGCTCTCATCTCTCAGGCCTTAATTAAAAGTGGCATTAGCTGTGGCTTATATACCTCACCGCATCTGCATCGCTTTAATGAAAGAGTGATGATAAATGGCAAGGAGGTTGATGATGAGCTTTTGTGTGAGGCTTTTTCTTTAATTTATGATGCAAGCCTTGAAGAGCCTGCAGTTCCGCTTACCTATTTTGAGTACACAACTCTTGCAGCCTTTATCTGCTTTAAAAAAACTAAGGTGCAGGCGTTAGTTTTAGAGATTGGCCTTGGTGGTCGTCTTGATGCAGTTAACCTCTTAGATGCTGATGTTAATGTGATCACCTCCATAGGCTTTGATCATATGCAGATCCTAGGCAATACTATTGAGGAAATAGCAGCTGAAAAGGCTGGCATTATTAAAGCTAATTCTTATGTAGTCACAGGTGCGATGGATGATAAGGCACTTGAGGTAATAAAGAAGAAAGCCTTAGCAGAGCATGCAACGGTATTTGAACAAGGCAAGGATTTTAGCGCAAGCTTTCAAGAAAATTGTTCATACCTAGAGCGTGATCTGCAAAGTAATACAGTATTAAGCTATAGAATCCCTTATCCTAAAGTACCCAAAGAATGTGTAGCGATTGCACTAAAAGCTCTATCCTTATTAAAGGGACTTGGTTTAAATAAAATATCCATTGATGCGATAGAAGCAAGTGTTGAGAGCACCGTGCTACCTGGCAGAATGCAAAAGGTATATGCCTCTCCTGATATTTATCTTGATGTGGCGCATAATCTTCCGGCAGCCGAGCATCTTAAAAAGATGGTAGAGGTGCAAAAGGTGGCAGGTCTTAAGTATGCAGTCATCGGCATGCTTAAGGATAAGGATATTGAGGGAGTTTTAAGCGTGCTCTCCTCGGCCTTTGATAGATTCTATGTAACCTCACTGCATACCTCACGGGGCGAGGATAGTGCAAGGCTTCAAAAAGCGCTAATTGCTGCTAATGTTGATAAAGCTTTGATAAAATCCTTTGTAAATACTGCAGATGCCCTGCATCAATGCTGTGCTGATGTTAATTCAAATGATGCTATCTATGTTTGCGGCTCCTTTGTCACGGTAGCTGAGGCTGATGATTGCATGGATTCTTGTCTTAAATATTTACGTGAGCGTAATTGACTATGGCGTTTGGAAAAAAAATTCGTAATCGTGTGCTTGGATTATTGGTGCTCTTATCAATTGCCATGATCTTAGTTCCAGCTATTATGGATCCAGGTCAGGTATATAAAAAGTCAGAAGATGCCATTGCAGTTAATGGCAAGGGTGCGCTTACTGATAGAAATGGCCGTTTGGTTGAGGGCTCTCAGGATTATTCAGATCTCTTATCTCCTATTGAGG
>CAVHVI010000229.1:0-2620 GCA_963639245.1 Bacteroidaceae bacterium | reverse complement strand
TACTTGTTCTAATTTTAATGCATCTTTTTTTAGATGTTTGGTTAAAAGCGCGTGGATTAGGTTAGATAAATATGGTTAGAACTATGGATGACGTCGAGAACGACGGCAAGAATTCTAATTCCAATAAATGGAATCAGCAGCGGAGATTGGAGTTTATCGATTTTCGCTTGGGAATTGATGGCAAGATCAACCGTAAGGATTTAGTACAGTTTTTCAGTATCTCTGTACCTCAGGCCTCTTTAGATCTTTCCAAATATCATAATATGGTGGAAGAGTCAGATCCTCCGCGTAAGAACCTAGTCTATGATCGTCATCTAAAGGTCTATCTCAAGACTCCTGATTTTCAGCCGCTATTCCCAGATATTGTCTCATCTGAAAGCTATTTTAACGATCTGTTATTAGCTAGCACCGGTGAGCTCTCTGATAGCCGCAATTTCTTTGGCTTTATCCCCACTGTAGGTATTGCCTCCTTTAATCCTCCTCGTCGTACCATCAAAGCCGAGGTGCTCTATAACATCCTAGAGGCTATCAGAACTCGTAAAGCAGTGCATGTTACCTATATGTCCTTATCAAGCAATGGCAATAAGGATCGTTTAATTGCACCTCATGGTCTTGCCTATGATGGTATGCGTTGGCATGTGCGCGCATACTGCTATGATATCCATGAGTTCCGTGATTATGTGCTCTCACGTATTGTGATGTGTGCTGTCCCTAAGATCCCAGCCCCTAGTGATCGTTACTCTGATCCTATTGGTAATGGCTTTAAGGAAGTAGGCACCAGCAGTCGTGATGATAAGGAATGGAATGAGTTTGTAGATTTAGTGTTAACTGCCAATCCTGAGCTTCCAGAATGCGCTCGTCGTGCCATTGAATTTGATTATGGCATGAAGAAGGATGGCACTATCACCTATAGTTGCCGTAGCGCCTTACTCTTTTATGCTTTGTATTATTTGCGTTTAACCAAGGATGATGAATGCTTGCCTCCTTCTGAGCGTCAGCTAGTGCTCGTAAATAAAGAGGATATCTATCGTCGTCTTGAGACTAATCGTTAAGTATATAGCTTTTAAGATAAAGACCGCCTGATCTATCAGACGGTTTTTTTATTGCTTTTGCTTGCCTAAAGTTTAGCCAAGATTTAGCTTAAATTGCGTTAAACTACGCTATATTTTGTTTACATGCTTTACTGATTAGATTTTGGGCTCTCTTAGAGATTTATTATGAAAAAGACTTTGTTGTCCGTAGCTATTGCTTTATTTGGCCTGGCCTTAAGTACAAATATTTGTATGGCGCAGGAGTTTAACGATGCACAAAAAAAGGAAATAGAAAGCATAGCAGCTAAATATTTAGCAGAGCACCCTGAGGTAGTGGTCGCCGCCTTGCAAAAGCTACAGGAGCAACAGGCTAAGGCTCATGATGAGCTTGTTGAAAATATAGGTGAGTTTTATCGCAAGGATAAAAGTACTCCTATGATAGGTGATGCCAGTGCCAAAAATTTCATCATAGATTTCTTTGATTATAACTGTGGCTATTGCAAGACCATGGAGCCTGCAATTAATGCGCTTATTAATGATATGAGTCTCTCCTTGCAGGTAGTTTATGTAAATTTGCCTATTATTGCTAAGACTTCTTCAGTTAGCGCAACGGTTGCACAGGCTATCTATAATTTAGATCCTAAGCAATTTGTTGTATTCCACGACAAGCTCATGCGTAATGAGGCTGATTGCAATGATATCGATGCGTTAAAGGAGCTAGCAAAGGCAATAGGTGTTGACTGGGATAAGGTAGTAAAAGAGATGGAAACACGTGCTCCTCAGGAAAAGCTTACAGCCGATCTTGCAAAGGTGCGCGATCTAGGCTTATCTGGAGTGCCTTATCTTATTATCAACGGCCGCGAGGTAAGAGGGGCTATTAGCAATCCTGAGGATCTGCGTAAACTTCTCGATCAGAAATAGTTCTCGGAGGAAATATGTCCTGGTGGATCATTTTAATAATTGCCGCTCCTTTTTTATTTGTAATTGGCACGGTGATGAATGCGCTTAAGGAGCAAAAGCGTTTTGAGGATGGCCCCTTGCAGGACATTTTAAAAAAACGTCATCAGGAGCGTCAGGAGTATTTAAAGCGTACCGGATCACTACCTCCTGATCCTTATGAAGACAAGAAGTAAGCTAAGCTTGCTCTAAGATAGCTTAAAAAGATTTAGGGTATAATCCTATCTCATGAAAATGGCATTGCGTCTTTTGGGTTTATTTGTGATCTTGCTACTGCTTTTTGCAGGGCAAGATGCTTACGCATGTGCAATGCATGAGTCAAGCTTGCAATTAACTAAGAGCAGTGTAGAAAAGAATACAGTTGAAAAAGACACTGTAGAAAAACATATAGTTGCAAGCTCTGCTTACCAAAATCTAAAGCCTCTAGTAAGAATGAGTCATGACAGTGGGTGCTGTGTTCATGGTGTATCTGTATGTTGCATGCTACAAAGCTCATATTTTGTCTTTAGCCTAGCCTCTTTACCCTTAAATGGCAAAATATCTCATTCTTCAGTTTCTTTCTATTCTCTAACCGTAAGTCCAAGTGAGCGTCCTCCTACGATCTAAGGTATAAAAAACTTATAACTTTTTGT
>CAVHVI010000228.1:0-2658 GCA_963639245.1 Bacteroidaceae bacterium | reverse complement strand
TTTGGTATCTTAAAAGCAACCTTTAATGCCTCCTTATCCTCAATTAGTTGCAGGGTAAGCCCCCTAAACCCTAGGTGCGGCAAAAATTTTTTCCATATACAATGAGCACCGTACCCCAGAGGTACAGTGCTCTTTGATTTTTTAGGGATTAAATAGAGGGGGCCGGCTTTGCGCCGACCTTACTGTTAGGATTGAGGGATGAGGTCGAAGTACTTCTGGAAATTGAAGTCCTGATAAAGGGCCTGCATGTTCCAGGTATTAAGCTTCTTTTTGAGCTTAATAGGATCTTCATCGTGATCATCAAAGTAGTAATGGGTGTAAGCCGTCTTGACGCAGTGTTTAAAGACATCGCGGCACATGGGCTCTAGGAAGGCAGCAGGATCACTGATGCCATTCTTCTTTAATGACTCCCATACTGTAAAGATGATGCTTAATCCCTTGATACCTCTCTCGGTACACATAAAGTTCGAGTTCTTCCTAATGATGGTCAATGGTCTAATGCATTGCTCAACCAAGTTGGTATCCGGCGGGATATTTGGATCATCTAAAAATAAGGTGAAGTGCTCTCGCCGTTTGTACCAGTAGTAGCAACACCTTGCCAGAGGATCACCTCGCTTCTTCTTTACCTTCTTACCATCTTCAGAGATGATGAGATGACGAGAACATAGATTTTCCATGATGTTCTCAAGGCTAGTCATGAGAGGCTTTTCATCATCACGAGCCTTTAGGATCTGCTCTGCAACATCATCGGCATTAAAATCAATTGCTCCCTCTATGGCGTAAATCTTGGAGATTGCTACATACACGCTAAAGAGTAGTAAGCGGTCGTCGCCTTTACTAAGCTTAGTTTTGATAAGCTGCTCAAACTCTTCATCAGATAGCTTTAGGAGCTCACTTGCATAATCATCAGGTCTTACATCATTAACGATGTAACGTCTTAGATGAACTATGCAGTTTTGCATGAAGCAGTTTCTTTCCTTGACGATGGTGTCATAGCCACCGAAAGCATCGCAGATTAAGGTAGAGAACTTAAAGTCGTCGGTTAGGACTTCTTTAATAGCCTTAGCAGAGCGAGTGCGCAGGAAATCATAGCAGGCGAATTTCTCGTCTGATAAAGGACCATTGCAGAAGCTTAGGATGTAGTTAGAGAAGCTCTTCTCTAGCTCTTTACTGCTATCTTCGGTACCTTTGTCGGAGTCTTTATCTTTCTTTAACTGGCAACAGCCTCTACCTTGAGATTCTAAACAAGGGAAAGGAGTTCCATCTGCAAGCAGATATTTGGCATTCTTAGCCTTTTTGATGAATTCCTCATACCAAGGCACAAGGTAAATATCGATAGCATCAAGTAGGTTATCGATAAATGTACTGTGGCCTAGTTGGAGTGCCAAATTCACAAAGAAAGCTAAGTGGTTTAGAGGATGCCCCATAGCGATGTTATCGCAGGCTTCAAGGAATAACCTTATTCCAATGATGCGATTAGGCTTAATAGGGAGGTCTGTATTCTCATCAAAGAAGCAGTGTACTGTTTTGCAGTTATAGCAAACATGTAAGGAGCAGTAAGCTCTTACATATTCAGAAAACTTACTCAGCTCTTTGATAGACGTACCAAAGTCTTTGAAAAATTCACCAGACTCCGATGAAAGCTCTGCACCGCAGTTAGGACATTTATTGTCAGCAGGAGCTTGTCCTCTGGTGACAGTTGTAGGCTCGATATCTTTTTTCTGTCTGCCTTTTTTTCTCTTAGGCTTCTCTTCTTTGGGCTCTGGGGTAGGAGTGTTATAAATCGTTTTTAATTCATCAGAGCATAGGCCAATAAATGATTCAGGAGTGGCTTTAACTGTCTTTGATATTTTGTTTTTGATAGTAGTGACCGCACGTTTTATGGCGGCGGATGATGTTTTATCTAAATTCTTTTGTAACTCAGCAAGCTTCTCCTCTGGAGACTTCTCAGCTTCACCACTATTCTTGTCGTCATTGCCATCTTTGTTATCCTGCTCTTGTTGTTGCTCAGGATTAGACTCAGGCTCTACCTTTTCATTCTTAACATCATTGCCAGTAGCATAGCTTTGGGCACGCCAGGTGACAGCATTTTGTATCCACTCACGACCTTCTTCAAAAATAAACTCAAGCTGCTTAGTAAAGGTCTTAGCTAACACCTCATCGATATTGACCACGCGACACTTAATCTCGCGGGTTATTTCTGCCATGAGTTTTAGATGCTCGGTAGTAAGCATGACAGCGACATCGCGCTCATGCTGGAGCTTTTCTAATTCTTGCTCTGCGTGCTGTAGCTCTAGCTTTGACTGGTTGAGCTTTTGCTCCGATTGTTCAAGCACCAACTTTGAGTGTTTTAGCTGTTGTTCTGTCTTTTTAAGCCTGTGCTTTGACTGCTTACGCTCTTGCTCTGATTGCTTAAATTTAAGCTCGTACTTATTGCTCTTACGCTCAAAGGACTTTATCTTCTTTTCAGACGCAACTAACTGCTGCTGGGTACTCTTTAGGAGAGCCAACAGTTCTTCCTTGCTTAGGTTTTCTAGCTTGGTAGTTGCGATCATAAGTGGTCTTTTAAGACTGTAGTTACAATAATGCTGAAATAGCCATATAAAGCACCTAATAAACGGCATAATCAGGCGCTTTTCTCTATATCTTGCATTATAC
>CAVHVI010000227.1:0-2661 GCA_963639245.1 Bacteroidaceae bacterium | reverse complement strand
GCCAAAAAGCCTTAATTCAAGGATGGTTAGCGCATGGAAATCTACAATCCCTATGGGCTATTTAAAGTAGGTGCTAAGAGGCCTTGGACCTCGGTCTTTAAGTTTGTGCAGGAGGTAGGTTTTAAATGGGTACCAGCGAGGAATAAAAGACCGTTGACCTCGTGGAAATCCAAGGGGCTCCTTTTTAATCATAATGCTCTCGATGCTATTGAGTATTACAGCTATCAGGGAGTAAAGGAGCTTCTGCTACCTACTGAGTTAAATGCACTCGTTATTATCGATTGTGATGTGATTAGGATCGGTGATCGCAACGTACCTTTGGGGCTTATTAATTTCATCAAGCTGTTAAAAAGTAAAGGCTGTGATGATTTGATCGGACCTCGGTTATCTATGTGCTGTGAGCCAAGCTATTCGGCAGGAGCTTGTAGAGGATCAGTGGCAGGTACTATCAATCACAATATCGACTTCATGGATGTTGTTGATATTTATCACCTGCTACCAGAGGCATTAAGGTGCGCGGTAGTGACGCCATCAGGAGGTATGCACTTCTACTTTAAAAGTAGTGAGGCTAAATGCTATAGCTCCAATGCTGGAGTAATTGCATCTCATGTTGATGTAAGAGCTAAAGGAGGAGTGATAGTCTCCCCCTTCTCCTACAGATGTTCGAAAAAGGATGTTGCCCCTGATGAAAAGCTTCAGCTGTTTAATTACTACTATCCGCTGGCAGCAATGCATCCTCATAAAATTCCTGAGCTACCCTCATCTCTTGCCAAGCTTCTACCTCGTGCCTATGACTATAGCGCGGCCTTAATGAATACTATGCCTAAAGTTAGGCCAAAGTATGCAGGCAATGTAAACTCTCGCGATAGATGCCAAATCCAGCGATGGCTTCAGCAGGTATACGATGCTCCTAAAGGTACTATCAATAATACGCTTTCTGTCATGGCTGGGCGCGCCTTCCGTACCGTAGGACATGGCATTAGCGAAGGAGAAATATGGAATGCGTTTCAGGGGGCAGGACTATCTCGTGGTCTAGGTCAGGAGGAGGTTAGGAACACCTTAATGTCAGCGCGTAATTATGGATTGAGTAGGCCGTTTAGTTAGTGATTTGGAAGAGTGCTTTTGTCATCGATGATCAGAGATCCTTGCAATAGTAGTTGAGTGGTACTCAGTTCTATTTTGTCTGGGAGCAGAACATGCGGTCACTGATCTTTAATCTTTAAGTAGAGAGCTGTCTTTCCTAAAGGGTAAATCAGATTTTTGCTCTCTTATAAATAAGGATCATCGAGCATTATTCTAAAACCAATGACTTTCACTAGAGATTGAATGATTGAAGTGTTTATAAATGGCGTCAATAAGCCTTTTTCGCTGTATTGCGCAATGCAATTTGTCGTTAACACTATGCAATTTAGAAAATTTTCCCAAAATCCCAATAAGGTTCTTGTAAAGCCTGTTTATATACCTGATTGAGCTTTTGGGGATTGTTTGAAAAATTCCAAATAAGGGCTATTTTGCCCCTAGTGATGCTAACGAAATCCCCTTACCCAGCTGATGAGTTGTTGTCCTTAGCAATTTGAAATTCTATGATATCAATCAAAATCCCAATAAGAACTTAGCTAAGCCCCGATGGTATTCGTTTTAGCGCTTATTGGGGAAGCCTATTAACAATTCCAATACTAGAACAAGCGATCAGGGGACAAAAGTGGCTATTGCGGGCTACTAGAGGGGGAGTAGGCGCTGGTGGGGCCGTAATTAAGAGCTATCATGGAACATGTGGATTGCGCAACGAATAAGTAGTAGCTACAAGCTTAAAGCTTGAGCTACAAGAGCATATTGCGCGATGTCAAAATTAAAGGGAGATGGCGGGCGGGGGGCTAATTGGCCTTAGGATCAGGCTCGATCTGACCTTTGAATTTAGCCAGTGCCAGCTCTTCTATATCAATCAAAATCCCAATAAGAACTTAGCTAAGCCCCGATGGTATTCGTTTTAGCGCTTATTGGGGAAGCCTATTAACAATTCCAATACTAGAACAAGCGATCAGGGGACAAAAGTGGCTATTGCGGGCTACTAGAGGGGGAGTAGGCGCTGGTGGGGCCGTAATTAAGAGCTATCATGGAACATGTGGATTGCGCAACGAATAAGTAGTAGCTACAAGCTTAAAGCTTGAGCTACAAGAGCATATTGCGCGATGTTAAAATTAAAGGGAGATGGTGGGGGCTAATTGGCCTTAGGATCAGGCTCGATCTGGCCTTTGAATTTAGCCAGTGCTAGCTCTTCTATATTGAGTCTCTTGTGCTCGTCCATATCCTTGGTGGCATCAAATTCCTCAAAAAGATCTGAATCAACATGTCTTAGGACAAAGTCACAGACGTTTTTAATATCTTCTGTTGATGTGAGTTTTACATCACTCAAGCTTACCCCAGCGTGGTCACCGACTTCATCCCAATAAAGGGCGGCAAGCTTCTCAGGCAACAAATATGTATCAGCGTAGGAGAATAGGATCCAGGCAATGTTGGCAACCTTATTGGGGTAGTTATTAAAGACCGTTGCGTTTGCTGCTAGTACCTTTGAAAATTGCTCGTTTGAAAGCATATTGATACCTCTCTTTATATGCCCATTATAACTGTCTTAGAACGCCGTACAGTGTAACATTAAATGTT
>CAVHVI010000226.1:0-2665 GCA_963639245.1 Bacteroidaceae bacterium | reverse complement strand
AAACAGCCTGTCTATCCTGCAAAAGAACCTCATCTATTGAATTGTGGTGATTTTCATAGTATTACCGGCAATTGCCGGTAATACTATTTATCGGCAATTTCGGATTATCGGCATACCAACCAAGAAATGGCGTCTATATCCCAAATTGCAGCATAAACTTGCCGATAAAATTTCTTTTTCCTGCTCTTTAGCTATTGTTGATAGTAGATATCTTTATATGAGGATCTACTATGCAAACGCTCCCAATTACCGGCTGTAAACAGCCTTTTCCTCCTAACGAACTTGCAATGAGCAAGCTTCCACAATGGAGCCAAGATACTTTATCAGGGTACTCTCAGGCTTTAGTCCCGCAAGTTAAAACTGATCAAGCAAAATCATGGTACATATCGATTGCTAATCGCACGTTGCAATTTTTCCAAGCTCAAGGAGCTAGCGATGTAGGCTCAATTACCTACCGCATGATGCAGAGCTGTGTTTTTAGTTTTACTTACCGCAATTACTCATCATTGCACTCTTTTGCCAGGTACATTGGAGAAATCACCAACCGTCCTTATTTCAAATATTTGGCTAACCTGCCTTATGCCAAGAAAGTCATATGGGATAACAACGGTGAGTTTAAGCGACTGTCTCAAGGTGGCTTACCTATTGAACAAGTAAATGAACTTGCAGATAAGTTGTACCAGTATCGAAAACAACACGGATATAGTAAAGCTCATTGTTGTCATACTCTCCAGGTAAAAACTGATTTCTGCATTTTCTTGGCTGTGAACGACCTAAGCTTCACCTTGCCAGTAGCGAAACTCTGGTGTCAGCTCTTAGAAAAACCACCAATCAATATAGGCTCCTCGATTTTGTATGCATCCCTCTGTTGGATTGATGCTTTGGCTAAAGGCCATCAATTTGATGAACCGCTGAAATTCTATATAACTAGAACTCCAGCTAAGCAACCACCTCAATGGGCTCAACCATATGTTACTCAATTTATCGAGCGACGAAAGCAAGATCGATTAACCATATCGAGCCTAAAAATGGCAAACATCTGCATCATACGATTTGTCTGTTACCTTGACGAAAAAGCAGTCCACTCGTTTAAAGATCTCACTATAGAGCTTATAAAAAGCTTCAACATCGAGGATACAAGTCATAAAACAGCGGAAGCTAAAAACGCTTATAACGTGCGTATTCGCCAATTTCTCAGGTGGCTCTATGAAGGCGGAGTAATTGACAAAGATTTAAGTCTAGCTTTGCCAACTAATTCCGCCGCGATGGTTCGACCTGTAGTGATCCTTTCCAAAGAACAACAAGATCGACTTGACGAATATTGCCACCAAGATCCAGAGATCTCAAGCACCTATTACCGCGATGTCGCGATGATTAAGCTCATGAGATATTTGGGACTTCGTACATGTGATGTTGTAGGACTAAAATTCGGCTCTTTAGACCTTCAAAACCAACGACTACATCTCAATCAAAAGAAGACAGGTAAAGCATTAAGCCTACCGCTTCCTACTCATGTGCTTAACAGTATCGTCACCTACATCAAAAAGGAAAGACCAACTCCTCTCATCAAGTCAGAATTGATCTTTCTGGCACAAAGAGCGCCTTTTAGACCATTAGGATCCGGTGAATGTGGTCTTATGCTTAAGAAAATCCTAAGCACCTGTAGCCCACATACATTACGGCGTACCTTTGCAACTGAGATGATGAATGGTCAAACAGATCTTTCGCTAATAGCTCAGAGTTTAGGGCACAACGATTATGGAAGTCTCCACAAGTACCTAAACACTGATCAAAAGCGCATGCTTGCTTGCACGTTGACTCTCAAAGGCATGAACTACAAAGGGAGTCTATTATGAAGCAGCAATGGAATTTCCCTTATGCATCAGCATTAGCAGAGCATCTACGAGCTTTCATTGCTGAAAAACGTAGCTGTGGTTATCTCTACAATAATGAAGCCAAGTTCCTCTATCAATTTGACAAATTCATTAGGGAGAATGGTCTTGATTGTGGTGAGGTTAATCAAGCAGTCATTGATGCCTGGTGCCAAAAGAAAGACACTGAATGTTGCAACACCCTTAAGTATCGCGTAGATGCCGTAAGGATGTTTGTTCGTTATCTCAATGCACAAGGAATAAAGGCCGTTAGCCCTCCTGATTTTCGTAGATTTGAAAGGCCTTTGCATTTCATTCCCACAAGGGAAGATATGCAAGAGTTCTTTCATTTCATTGATAAGCTACAAATAAGCAGTCATGTAAAGAAAGTCTATCGGTCCATCAAATATTGTGTGATCTTTAGACTCTACTACTGTACAGGAATGCGTTTAAGCGAAGCTGCTTATCTGCGTTGGAATGATCTCGACTTCAACTCAGGTAGGCTGCTTATACAGCTTTCCAAAGGTGATAAACACCGAGTCATATATCTGCATAAAGAGATGCTTGAGTTGCTTAAACGCTACCAAGCTAAGCTCATAGAGCTGAACCTACGCAACGAATGGATATTTCCTAGTCCTTGCATTTTAGATCACCCTGTAAATCCTTCTAATATTAGTCATTGCTTCTCACAACTTTGGCGTCAATTCAAAGGAGATTGCTTTGATCCAAAACAAAAGCCTACGGTACATTCACTTCGTCACTGCTATATCCTTACCCGCCTCGCAACATGGACT
>CAVHVI010000225.1:0-2750 GCA_963639245.1 Bacteroidaceae bacterium | reverse complement strand
CCAAAGCGCAGCCTGTGCACCTGGGGTTCTAATTACCTCAGGTGGAAGATAGCCTGGGTGATACTTGCTTTTTATATAAGAGAGCTCCTCACTGTTTATCCCGCATATGAGATCGGCTAGGTAATTACCAAGGATAGAGGCACGAGTGACTCCTGAGCCATCTGAAGTAGTACCGGCATAAATATTTTGCGCAACCTCTCCAAAGAGCGGCACAGTGTTCCCTGTAAAGGCAATAAGTCCACCATACTCATACTCAAAGGGTACGTGAGTAAGCTTAGGGAAGCGTTTTTCAAAGGCATTGCGTAATAAAGGCTTTGATTTTTCAAAGCGATCTTCAGGAATATTTAGGCCAGATGCTGGAGCATAAGCAATATCCGTACGCACAAAGATCCTCTTTTTGGAGGTAAATCTTACGGTGGCACCAGCAGGATGTGTAGCGACCACGCCCCAGGATTTTACGTTTTTAAAATCCTTAAGCTCCTCGTCATTTAACACCCGCGTCATCGCACCAAAGCTTTGGATTGCAGACACATTGTCAATGTCGCGTCCGCCAAAGCCAAAGCTTTTGATAAAGGCATTTACGGTCAATATGATCTTTTTAGCCTTAACTACCCGGCCATCTTTTAAGACTACATAAGGCTCTTGCCCCTGTACTACCTCGGTAATAGGAGTAAGCTCAAATACACTTACATTATCAGGCAAGGCAAGCGCAAGACCTCGAATAAGCTCAGCAGGATTATCTAGGGCACAATCGGCAGTAAAAATACCTTGGGTATAAAAATCGGTCCCAAGACGCTCGCAAAGCTCACTGCCTTTTACCCAGCTATATTCAATGCCTACCTTATCATAAGCCTCAGATAAAGCCTTAAGCGCAACCTCATTACGCTTTTCACGCACAGCGTGATACATTCCATCCCATGAAAAATCGAGATCTAGCTTTTTTTCATCAATGATATCGGTAATACGCTTGGTAACAATGGCATTTAGTCTATTGAGCATGCGCTGATCATCTAGCGTAAAACGATCAAAGCCTACTAACGAAGTCGTGATCTGCGAAATATGCAAAAAGCCTGCATTTCTACCAGAGCTAAAGGTGCCAACCTTTAACGCATCAAAGATGGCAATTTTGGCATCAGGATCATTGTGGCTAAGCCTATAGGCGGCAGTTACGCCACCAAAGCCTGCACCAACTATTACATAATCATATTCATCTGCAATATCATTTACATTTGCAAAGGAGACATCCTTGTTAACTGCAGTTTCATACCAAGGATTTACACCAGTATCCTTTGGAAATAAGCTTACTTTACCCATTTTCTTATCTCATAAATCCTACATTTCCGATCCGGCCTTAACATTCTTCCACCACAAGGCAGCTTTAGCACCAGGAGTTCTTAAAAACTCAGGAGGAAGATATCCTGGATGATACTTTTCCTTGATGTAATTAAGCTCTGCGCTTGCTACATTACAGATGAGATCAGCAAGATAATTACCAAGAATTGAGGCTCTGGTAACACCTGGGCCATCTGAGGTGGTGCCTGCAAAAATATTTTGCGCAATTTCACCAAACAAGGGCTGAGCATTGCCGGTAAAAGCAATTAGGCCACCATATTCATATTCAAAGGGGACATCCTGTAGCGAGGGGAAGCGTTTTTCAAAGGCCTGTCTTAAATAAGGCTTAGCCTTGTCAAAGCGCGCATCGGGAATATTTAAGCCCTGCACCGGCGCATAGGCAATGTCGGTACGTACAAAGATCCTTTTATGAGGAGTAAAACGTACAGTTGCACCTGCAGGATGAGTTGCAACCAAGCCCCAAGGACGAATATTAGAAAAGGCCTTAAACTCCTCATCACTAAGCTCTCTGGTCATAGCCCCAAAGCTTTGAATAGCACTTACTCTTTTTATTTCACTACCTAAAAAGCCGCAATGACGAATAAAGGCATTCACCGTCAAGATGATCTTTTTAGCAAAGATCTGCTGACCATTCTTTAATACTACCGATGGAGTACTCCCATCCTTAATCTCGGTAACAGTAGTATTTTCAAAAACACTGACATTTTCAGGAAGCGCTGAGGCTAAACCTCGGATGAGTTCAGCAGGATTATCTAAGGCACAATCCTTAAGATACAGGGCCTTATTATAAAAATCAGTTCCCAAGCGCTCTGCTAGGGCACTGCCTTGTACCAACTCATAGCCTACTCCTACCTCATCAAAGGACTTAGCAAGGGCTGATAGCGCAGCTTCATTACGTTTTTCGCGTACGCCGTGATACATGCCATCCCAGGAAAAATCAAGTTTTAGCTTGTTATCCTTGATGATTTTTTCAATACGTTGCCCCACCTGCGCATTAAGCTTATTGAGCATGCGCTGATCATCTAGGGTATAGCTATTAGGTCCAACCATGGGACCTGAGATTTGAGCTACCTCGAAAAATCCGGCATTACGACCAGAGCTAAAGGTACCAACCTTAAGTGCATCAAATACTGCGATCTTGGCATCGTGCTGATGCTCGCTTAATCTAAAGGCTGCAGAAATGCCGCCAAAGCCTGCACCTACAATAATATAGTCGTACTGCTCTAAAAGATCTGCGTGATCTGCAAACTTTAGACCTTTATTAGAAGCAGTTTCAAACCAAGGATTTACACCAGTATCCTTTGGAAAATCAGTGATCTTGCCCATAATTGGGATCTCCTAATTTTATTAATACCAAAATTTTTAAAGCATCCATTGGCAATGGATAGCAATTTAAC
>CAVHVI010000224.1:0-2776 GCA_963639245.1 Bacteroidaceae bacterium | reverse complement strand
ATTTAACAGCTCCCAAAATAAGAGAGCTGTAATTTATGGGATTAATACTTAAAGACCGGTACCGATCCTCTGTGATACTTATTAATAATTTCTGCAACCTCTTTGGTTTGATAGATCTTCACTAGCTCCTTAAACAAAGGCTCATCCTTGCGATCCTCTCTGGCGGCGATGATATTGATGTAGGGGTTAGCAGGATCGATTACTCCGGTGCCATCTGAATAAATGGCATCATTGACAGGATCGATGCCATTATCCATGCAATAATTATTGTTAATAATTGCAGCTGCTACATCAGGCAAGAGGCTTGGAGTATTACCCGCATCCACTTCATAAATTTTGATATTCAAGGGATTTGAGACTATGTCCCTAACAGCTGGGGTATAGCCAGATTTAGGATCAACCTTAATAAGACCTGCGCCCTCTAATACCTTAAGCGCACGCCCGCCATTGGTAACATCATTAGGAATAGCGATAGTATCGCCATCCTTTATCTCCTCAACCTTAGTGATCTTCTTTGAATAAAGACCTAAAGGAGCAATGATGGTATCGGCGATACGGACGTTGTGGAAGCCCTTTTGCTCATTCTCAGCATTTAAAAAGGCCACATGCTGGAAGGAATTTAAATCGATCTCGCCGTCATTTAAGGAGCGATTTGGTAGCGTGTAATCGGCAAATTTAACCAAAGTTAGCGTGATACCCTCCTTGGCCAACTTTTCCTTTACATACTCCCATTCCTCATTATGCTCACCTACGACGCCAAGCTTTATTTCCTTGATTGCTGAAGTTGCGTTGTTAGCCTCAGCAACATTGCTTTGATCAGCCTTATCGCAGCCATTTACTAAGATCACTGCAGACAAAACGCCTACTGCAGACACAAATATCTTGGTCATAATAATTTCCTTATTAAGAATTTAGAACACCGTCACTTGCTGTGACAGACTTTGATAAATGATTAATGTGAAAGCTTTTTTATAAAATAATTTCCGCTTGCTTGAATTACCCAAACCATTAGCAAAATCACAATTACGGTCACGTAGGTAACATCAGTCTGTCCACGTTGATGACCATAGCGGATAGCAAAATCACCAAGTCCGCCACCACCGATGGCACCTGCCATGGCGGTTAAGCCAATTAAGCTAATTGAGGTAATTTGAGTTACGCGAATAATTGAAGGAATGCTCTCCTTTAAATAGACGCGAAAGATGATCCCTATATTTGAAGAGCCCATGCTTTTGGCAGCCTCAATTAAGCCAGGATCTACACCTGCAAGTGCACTCTCCACCTGACGGGAGAAAAAGGGCACAGTACCAATAATTAAGGGCACCAAGGCGCCGGTAGTACCAATGGCCGTTCCTACAACAAAGCGAGATACAGGGATCAAGGCTGCCAGTAAAATAACAAAGGGAATAGAGCGGAAAACATTAATGCAACCACTTAGGGCTGAGAAAATTCTGCGCTCAGATAAGATTGCCCCTGGAGCTGTCACCGTCAGCACAGTTCCAAAGATCAAGCCTAAGATAAAAGCAATTGATCCTGATATAACAAACATATAGAGAGTTTGTAGCACGGACTGCCATAGCTCATCAGGCTTATTCATAACGTTGGGGATTATTGCGTTTAATAAATCAAGCATTTGCTAGAACCTCCACCTTAACCTGCTTTGAGCGCAGATAATCTAATGCTGCGTCGATATTGTCTTTATTTCCTGAGAACACACCTACAGTGCCTCCAATAGGAGCCCCATCTACAAGCTCGATATCTGCAAACAAAATATTCATGGTGATGTCGTATTTGTTTGAAACCGTAGAAATTAAAGGCTCAGACACCCCATGACCGGTATAGGATAGACGCACAAATTTCTCTCCTGGCTGTAAATGCAAGATCTCAGGGTAACGATCTGCAATGATATCGGCCTTTGATAGATTAGATCCTGCCTTAAGGAAAGCCCCAGTCACCGTACTCTTAGGATTGGCAAAGACAGAAAATACATCCCCCTGCTCCACAATGCGTCCATGCTCCATGACGGCAACTCTATCGCATATATCCTTGATAACTGAGAGCTGATGGGTAATTAGCACAATAGTGAGCTTGAGCTTACGATTTAACTTCTTTAATAGCTGCAAAATCTCTGAGGTAGTAGAGGGATCGAGGGCGGAGGTGGCCTCATCGCATAATAAAACCTCGGGATCACAAGCCAAAGCACGGGCAATAGCTACACGCTGCTTTTGGCCACCAGAGAGCTCTGATGGGTAGTTATCCTTGCGATCGGCAAGCTCAACTAAGGATAAAAGCTCAGTTGCACGCGCTAATTGCTCACTCTTTTTTAAACCGCGATACTGCAAAGGATAAAGCACATTCTCAAGCACCGTGCGTGAAGGCATGAGGTTGAAGTGCTGAAAGATCATTCCAATTTTTGAACGAACCTTTCTAAGCTCATTTTGCGAAAGCTTGGTTAAATCAACTCCACCAACCTCAACGCACCCCCCCTTATCAGGATGCTCTAAAAGATTAATGCAACGCACTAGGGTTGATTTACCAGCTCCTGAAAATCCAATCACACCAAAAATTTCACCATCACGGATCTCAAGTGAGGCGTTGTCCACAGCCTTCACCACAATCTCACCCTTGCGGTAGGTTTTACTGATGTTGTGAAGTTTGATCATATTAATAGATACCTATTCATTTACAATTCAATTTAGGGCCCAATTATATAGACAAGTTTTCTAATATTCAACACGTAATATTAGATTTTTCTATAACACAGTTTCCTTAAAAG
>CAVHVI010000223.1:0-2813 GCA_963639245.1 Bacteroidaceae bacterium | reverse complement strand
ATGTATAACAAATAGATATAAAAAATCAGTCCTTATCAAATAGTGTAGTTCTACTTTTTTAAGTCCCAAGCCTAAAACACCGTATCGCGTATATAGTGTTGCTTGCGATACTGTGCCGGAGATAGCCCCTCAAGCTTCAAGAAAACCCGTCCAAAGTGAGATTGCGAGGTAAAGGCAAACATTAAGGCAATCTCGGCAATGCTTTTTTCCGTAGTTGCCAATACCCCCTTGGCAATTTCAATTTTTCTACTGCGAGAATACTCACCTAAGGTCATCTTCTTCTCATCTTTAAAGATCTTAGATAAATAGCTTGCTGATACTTTAAGCTTGCTACAGATAAGCTCCACATCAAGCTTTTCATAGATGTGTCTATCTATATAATCACAGGCACGAGAAACAATAGGCGAGAGATTTTTTAAAGACTCTGCATCTTTTTTAAAGCGCGCTACCATTTGCGTACAGCGTAAGGCGCAGGCTCGAGCTAGAGCTTGCGCATCAGATGGGTATTTGCAATCCTCAATTTCCATGATGAAAGCATCTGAGATAACGTAGAGCTCCTCCACACTTAAGCCTGCATCAATGGCCGCACGCGTGGCTATGGTTACATCCACGATCGCTAAATTTTGCGCACTACGTAGCTCATTTTTAGATAAGGTGCCACGCATATTGGCATAAATTGAATTTAAGGCCTTTTTAATGGCATCAACATCCCCTGCCTCAATTGCATTTCTAATTGAGGACTCAAAAATACCAGGATTGTGCGGACGATTAGCTAGAGTCTGCGAGGCAAAGATATCTGCAATTTGCTTGGTAGTAGATTCAATGATCTCTGGATTTAAAAAGTTTTTATCAAGAAAATCACTAAGATAGATAAAGTTTTTGCTGACCTGACTGTAGGTTAAAAGAAGTAACGCGGCAAGCTTTTTAACATCAGTTCTAAATAAAGATACACCCTGAGCCTTATGCTTTAGCGCATAGAGCTTAGCAAAGCTTTGGTCTACATTTGATATAACCACAGGACCTATCACTAAGATAAGATCGTCTGAGCACACTACTCCCCCATAAAGCACCGGCTTCTCATCTGCAATAATGGTGATTTTTTTATCAATAATGCGCTGCAGGATCTGCTTTCTAAATTCAAAATCTGTTTTTAAAACGTTCCACTCATCCTCCTGCTCACAATCAAACTTTTGATAATAGTGAAAATCTCTTTGAAACACATGGGTAGGTGCCGGCAAGAGTTCTTTTAAAAGCCCTAACCCATAGCTTAGGGGGAGGATCTCATGATCCTTTGCTTTACTCATAACGCTCAAACACAAAAGGTGCTATTACGGCACCTTTAAAACTTTAAATGAAGCTAGGACTAAGCCTAGCTTACTAATCACTTTACCACTTAGAAGGATACATTAGATTCTAAAATTACATTGCAATAAGGCTTGCACTCACCAGTTCTCACCACGGCAACAGAGGAGGCGCTTTGCTTTTTAAACTCCTCATGAAAAACCTCAACGACCTCAACGCCGTTTTCTTTAGCCCAAGCATGGATCTTGGTATAAAACTCAGGATTTTGCTCGCAAGCCTCTTTGGCAATGGTTACCTTTTGAAATTTGGCCTCGGCATCAATTACCTTAAAGACATCATCAAAGGCGGGTACGCCATAGGTTACGGCAAGATCGATACGTTGTACGCCCTTAGGAACCGGCAAGCCGCAATCACCAACAGTTAGAGTATCAAAGTGACCAAGCTTTGAAATTACATAGGAAAGCTCAGAATTTAAACAACCAATTTTCTTCATACATTAAAGCCTTGCTAAAAAACTTGTACTACAGTCTATCTACCAAAACATCAGTCTTAGCTTTTTTAATAAAGTCTAAAACCTCGGTGGCCTTAGGAATTGAAGGGGTAGCCCCCTTTGTCTGCACAGCCAAAGCTGAGGCGGCAGTGGCGCACTTAATTGCCAAGGCAGAGTTCATACCTGATGCTAAATTGGTAATTAAATAGCCTAAGAAGGTATCACCTGCTGCGGTGGTATCCACAGCCTGCACCTTAAAGGACTTGCAGGAGATAGCATCACACCCTACCTGCTTTAAGATAGAGCCACGAGAGCCTAAAGTTAAAACGAAGGAGGAGCTAGGATATTTAGCCACTAGCTTATCTATTAATATATAGGGATCGGTATCAGCACTCTCACCTACCATGGCCGAGCCTTCAATCTCATTTACGATTAGATAGGCACATTTTTCAAGCGGCAGCTTTAAGAGATCATCATTATAAGGAGATACATTGAAGCATACATTAAGACCACGCTCATAGGCCTTATTGATCATGTATTCAATATTATTAGTCTCGTTTTGCAACACTAAATAATCACCCTTATCAAAATTAGCGAGGGTGTTATCTATATCTTCAGTAGTGATAGTCTGATTAGAGCCACCAAAAAGAATGATGCAGTTTTGACCATGCTCATCTACCTGAATGATGGTATGGCCGCTAGCCTCATCACGCAAAGCAAGATAATCATGATTTATCTTGTTATCAGTCAAGACATCTAATAGAAGCTTTCCATCATCCTTACCGACGGCGCCTGCATGATAGACATCTCCTCCTGCACGGGCCAAGGCTACTGACTGATTTAATCCTTTGCCTCCTGCAAAAATAGTTCTGCCCTTAGAGGTAAGAGTTTCACCAGGAGTTACAAAATGCGGTACGTCATACACATAATCAATGTTCAAAGAACCATAGTTTAGGATCTTCGCCATAATACAATCCTCATTATTGAGTCTTTTCATTGAGTTTTAGGCTCAAATCAAGCT
>CAVHVI010000222.1:0-2820 GCA_963639245.1 Bacteroidaceae bacterium | reverse complement strand
CTGATGCCATGAGTTCTAACCTTGAATATAATTTAGATAAAGCCATTAATGCGTTTATATCCAAGTTTAACAAAGATGAGGGATCTTTTTTAAGTTATAACTCTTTTATTCAAGCTCAGACTCAGGAAAATTTTGATAGTAAAAAACATTCTGATGAATATTTTGGAAGGATTAGAGTTGGACAATATGTGGGATTAAAAGATCCTGATAATCCAGAAAATTATGGATGGACTTTTGATGCTAACACCTTGCTTGCTAACAATGAAGGTCAAACAAATTTGACTTCCACAATGCGTCATGAGATGGGGCATGCATTAGGAATTGGTTCGAGCGTATCAGCTATAACAAGTGATGAGACTGATGATACTGATGATACTGATAATGTTCAATCAATATTTGGTGTCGATAATTTTTCTAGAGTAAATATTGATATTACATATACTGAAAAAGATGGTACTAATTATGATACTGAATATGATTGTGTAAATTGCGCCCCCTATATAGGTCAGGTTGTTATAGCAAATATAACTGTAAAAGAGATAAATAAAGAAGGTGAAGTTACAGGGGAAAATACAGCACAAAGACTTATCTATATAAGTAAAGATTTTGATTCCGCAAAAAAAGATAATTGGTCAAAGCTTTTTGCTCTTGCCACAATTGATATTAATACCAGTAACCTATTTGCTGCTCATCTTTACGATTTAAATGGTAAGCAAGCTCAGAACGGCGATATTGTGATCCCGCAGGAACTTTTTAACCAACTAGGTGAGAATGTTGATAAGAGTAACTTCTTTGTTATGGATGCTCAAACAGATGATGCACCGTATGGAGCGTATTACTCTAGTGAAAATGTCTCAAAGGTATTAAACGGAGCTAATCTTGCGTTCCTCGTTAATAAGACTGCTAATGGTATTCCTGTAAATGGATGGGAGCAGGGGGAATTTTCACTCAATTTACCAGAGCTCTCTCATATTAATATTGCTAATGGCATGATGAGTCATATTGATTACTACAACGTGACTACGTTCCTTGAAGTTGAGCTTGCGGTTATGCAGGATCTTGGTTACCAATTTGATATAAAAAATTACTATGGGTTCTCTGAATATAATGATGATAAAAGTTATTCAAACGACCATGGTTATTATGCAAGAAATGCCGATGGTACTGATTGGATAGTAGGCGAGCCTAATAAGACTTCTTTGGCAGTAGGCTTTGATGTCTATGGTAGCAATAACACCATCACCCAAGTGGCAGATTTGCTAAGCGTTGGTACAGGCTCTGCTGGTATTCGTGTCAATGGCACTGGTAATAACATCACTATTGCCAATGGCGTAAATGTAAAGTCTGATGGCTATAACGGTATGGGCGTACTCTTTAGCGCAGGCGTTGGGCAAAGCCTTACGGTAAATGGCAATGTGTCTGCTCAAGGTGAAAGTGGTAATGCCTTGGTATTTGATTATGGTTCAAGTACTTTAGGAGCCGGCTTTCAATATCGTGGCTCTTATATCTTGTATACAAGATCTTTAAAAGATGGAGAAATTCAATCAACAGACAACAAGAGTTTACTCTCAACTCTCAATGGCCCTTTAATGAACAAGGTCTCCATCTCTGGCAACGTTATTGGTAATAAGAATGCCATTTATATCTCCAAGAATGCTTTTGTAAAGGAGCTTGAGTTTACAGACAGTGCCAGCATTACTGGTAACATTAGCTCTGAGTGGAAGGATGGCTTTGGGGATGTAAATGATGAAAGCAATATCTACTACAACCTTGCACTTCAATACGATGGCAAAAACATCAATCCTGCATCCTATGTCCCAGGCTTAGTAACAGATATTAATTTTAAGGGTAGTAATGTCCACTATACCGGAGCAATTAATGCTGCTAAGAACTCACGTTTAAATATCTCTTCAGGTACAGCAACTATCTCCAAGCTTAAAGATACAGACAGCGTAAGTACGCTGTCAGTAAACATCTCTGATAATGCCAAGGTTATTACCGATCAGGACTATAACCTAACCTTAAAGAGCTCACTTACTCCAGATAGTAATTATCAGGATGAATACGATGCAGATGAAAGCTTAGGATGCTTTACCAACTCCGGCACCTTGACCATAGGTACTGTTCAAGGCGAAGTGGCTAGCATCAATATTACTGGTAACTATATTCAAAATGACAGCGGTGTTTTGGAGGTTAGGGTAAGCTCTGATCATGATAAGCACAGTAAGCTTAACGTCTTAGCTCATGAAACTGACAGCTCATCCTCAAGCCCATTATTACGAACAATCTCAGATGATCCTGATGATGATGATGACGCATATGATGATGACGCATACGATGATGTTAGTGGTGTAGCATCGTTAGGTGGTACATTAGCTATCACTTCTTTAAGTGAAGGTTATTACAGAACCGATAGCACTTATCGCTATACCTTAGGTGACTTTGTAAAAGCTGACTCTTTAGAAAGCTCTCTTAAAGCCGTGGTATTAAATATCTCACCTACCTTAAGCTCAAAGGTTATTACCACCAATGCCCAAGGTAATAGTATCTCCTTATTATCTGACAGCACTGATGTTATTACCCTTGGCTATGAGCGTGATTACGCCCAGTATGCTAAAGATAGTAATACCTCATCTCTAGCAAAAGCCTTGCAAAACACCAATCCTAATTTAGGCTCAAGCATGGAAAGGTTATACACTGCAATTGACTTCTTGCCTGATGGAAAAGCAGTAAGCTCTGCCTTAAACAGCTTAAAGCCTAGCTTATATGAGGAGCTTACCCAAAGTATCTTTACCTCCCAAAAGCAGAATCTAAGCTTCA
>CAVHVI010000221.1:0-2885 GCA_963639245.1 Bacteroidaceae bacterium | reverse complement strand
GGTATAACACTCCTCCAAAGTATTTATCGTAAAAATCCTCATCAGAGTGCACACTATCATCCTTAATACGACTTCTTAGGAAGCGGAATAAAGCTAACGAATAGATTAGATATTGCACATCATAACGACATCTTGGGCTAAATACCGAGGTGATGATTTTCTCCTCAGAGTAATCATCATCACTATCTCCAAGATAGGTTGATTTGTAATCGGCTACAAAGAACTTTTGCTGTCCACCTACATCTGCTTTAAATACCAGATCAAGCGATCCGGTAACAAAGCCATTAACCTTTTTATCACTAAGCCTTAGGGCTTCGATCCCATCCTTACCTATTACCTGCTTAAAAGCTGAGGCGGAAAGCTTACAAAGCTCATTTATTTTGCCTGCAGTAACATCCTTTGAGGGTACTAAATACTCCATCTCAGGGATCCAACCACGAGCACTTAATCTTGATAAAGAAAAGCCTGGTGCCACCATTTCAAGCGGACAACGCACAATATCAGAAAACCAAGTGACAAAAGCCTTGATATGATCCTCTTGCACAGGTTCAGCCTCGGTAAAGCCACTCATTTGGTACCACTTATTGCAAAGAATAGTGCCCATCTCATCATGCTTGAGCTTATTCTTGATCGCATTTGCAATATATGCGCTGGCGCCATCAATATCATTGGTATTAAGTTCTACATTATGGAAGGTTGCAAAATCAAAATTTTCTAAAAATTCATGCAAGAAGGTACCTGCATCCGTACCACGCGGGAAGGTGGCGGCGCCAAGCTCTTGCGCACTTTGCTGTACTACAGGACCTAATGACTGCTCCTTTTGCGCATTCTCCTCTTCATTACTCTCTAAGCTCTGCTCAGCTGACACTACAGGATTGATATCATGCAAGCCTCGGGTTAAGGCTGAATAGGATGAAACCGTAAAGTTATCAGAAATATCGCCACGCTTAAGACTAGATAAAGAAAGCTCTGCATTATCCTTTGGCTCTACAGTATGAGCGTTACGTAACTTAATAAGCTCCCAAGGCTTTTTAGCATCCCTATCTACTAACGTGAATATTTTGTCATCAGCTTGTTTTAAAGCACTCTTTAACACCTCAGGAGAGCTTCCTAAGCTTTGATTTAGCTCGCACATGAGCGCGGAGCCCTTATCATTTAACTCAGCATCATTTAAAAAGAGCACATTGACGGCACAGGCTCTAGTTAAGGCCACATACAAAAGACGAGCTGATTCCTTATGATCCTCAAGCTTATTAAGATCCTTTAATCCTCCAGTTTCATCTGTTAAGAATAAAACCTTGCGTGAAAGCTTTTCATCAAAGGCTACTACGGTATTAAATGAGTTGTTATCTCTAGACGGTTCAGGTTTTACCGAGTATAAAAAAGGCAAAACTGTAACTGGAAACTCAAGTCCCTTAGATTTATGGATGGTAAAGACCTTAACCTGCTCCTGCTCTGACTCAAGACGACGCTTTAAGGCGTTTTCATCAAATTCGCCCTTGTTATCATTTACTATACGTTTAAACCAACGAAGCTGCGCATAAATTCCCTGTAGCTCCTGATGCTTTCCCTGAATAAGCTCGGCAATTTGCTTAATATCCGTTACATCACGCTCACGTTTATTTTGCAAAAGACGTTTTAATAGTAAATGCTTATGACTCCAAAGCTCAAAGCCTGCGACAAAGCCTGATTGCTGCCACTTGTGCGCACACTCGCGTAAAAGCTCGGCCTCTTTAGCTAATGCCTCCCCCTCACAATACTCAGTAAAATCCTCCTTGCTTAAAGCTAGCATGGGAGTTGAGAGTAAGGTTAGAATTTTTGAGCGTGATGAGAAATCACAGCAGGCCTCCATAAAGGAGATCATCCAATGAGAACACTCTGATCGTTGCTCTTCATCGTTATAGTTATCTTTGATCTTGTGTAGCACTGACTGTCTATCAGAGTAATACACGCAGGGGATTTCAAGCTTTTTTAGCGCCTTCTTTATAGCTTTAAACTGAGAGCCACTTCTGACTAAAACAGCAATATCAGCATTCTTAACTCGACGCTGTGAGCCATGCTTATCCTCTAAATAACCATAGGTTAGGATTTCAGATATAAACTGAGCGGCAGCTGTACTTTGATATTGAACAAGACTTTTCTTTTTATCATTTTTTACCTCATCTGGCATAGGTTCATAGCAGACATAGTTGCCAGTAGATAAAATCTCCTCGCCATTTTCATCCTTCATTAAGAATCTTAACTTGCCATAAAAGGGAGGCTTGGAATTAGGATGTAAATGAGGAATTACCTCAGGACATTCAATGACATTTTGATTATCAATCTCATCCTCACTTGTTAAATTATGATCAAAGAAAGGATCTTTATTGAGATTATCTTCACCAAAGCCTCTGAAGATCATATTCACGCCATGGACTACGCCATAGCTTGAGCGGAAGTTTTCATTTAAGGTGTAATTTTGCGAGTGATTTTGCGCTCTGATAATGGCACCGGCTTTTAAATAGGAATTTACATCCGCGCCACGGAAGCGGTAGATAGATTGCTTAGGATCGCCAATTAAAAAGCATAACGATTTAGATTTTTGATCGTTCTTTTCAAGATAAAGCTTCTTAAAAATTGAAAACTGAATGGGATCGGTATCCTGGAACTCATCAATAATTGCTACGGGAAAACGATCACGCAAAATAGAGGCAAATTTGTCACCACTATTGTCCTCGCGTTTATGCAAAGCAAAGTCTAGCTTGCGCAATAGCTCATCAAAGGAAAGCTTGCCTGCCTTTTTTATGAGCTCGGCACGATGATCGATCATGAGCATGGCAATTGCGGTTAATGCGGCAATACGACTGTTATTGCTTATATCAAGGTAACTTTTTGCTAAATTATCA
>CAVHVI010000220.1:0-2906 GCA_963639245.1 Bacteroidaceae bacterium | reverse complement strand
CTTGGCATCCTTAGAAAACTCGCCGCCCTCAATGCGGGTATTACCATCAATACCAGCAGCTTCAATAGCCTTGGAATTCATAAAAATATTATGGCCAGTATCATCGATCATAACCACAATTTTGTCAGGACAAATTGCATCCAGTTTTGCCCTCATATCAATATCATTTTTGATGCTACTAAGTTTTACATTATTCCAGCCATAGGATAAATACATTTTCTCATTAGGATACTTTGCTATATGCTCTTTCATGAACGCTATAGTTTCATCAATGGTACTTGTAAAATGTATAAGATCCTTATAAGTCATAGCAGCTGCAGTCATATAATGACCATGGCCTTCTGTCGCACCAGGCATTACTAAGCCTTGGCCTGTCCTGTCTATAACTTTTGTCACGCCCTCTTTAATAAAAGCCTTGGCAGCATTTTTATCGCCTACAAACACGTACTTGCCATCTTTAACCGCAAATGCATCAGCATATCTACCATCGGCATTTGCTGTATAAACCTTGCCGTATACCACAAGATCGGCAACAGTTTCTGGTCCTGTAACAGTGCAGGCAGAAAATAGCAGAGGAGCTGACATTACGGCGAGAATACTCAGTCCTTTAAAAGATGGTTTATTGAGAAAATACATTGTTTGTCTCCCTTTATTTTGAATAAACTTCATTTCCCTCAAAATAGACATTTGAGATTTCAGCGGTGTGAATTTCATTCTTCGGTATAGAAGTTAGATCCTTGCTGATAAACAAGAAGTCTGCATATTTACCCTTCTCAATAGAGCCACGCTCTTTTTCTATACCCATCTGATATGCACCGTTGATAGTAAGAACATCCAGTGCTTCTTCTACTGTAAGCTCTTCGGACTTATCAAAATGGCCAAACTCATTTCCCTTTGGAATAAATTTCTCATCCATTGAGTCATTTACTGCAAGTTCCATGATATTCAGAATATCGCAAGGAGCACCACTTGCGGCAGGATAGTCGGTAGAGGAGGTCATCTTGATGCCACGGGAAACCAGTCGCTTCATAGGATAACCTTCCCAGAAAAATTTAGGATCAAAAAAATCCTCAATCTTCATAATATCAACTGGCACAGTAAGACCACGCCAGTTAATATTTGTAGCGCTGTAAATATTGTTTCCTGCCATCTTATCCAAGGTTTCATCGGTGATGTGACGAGCATGGCCTAGCGCATTTAGAATACCAGGAGCGGCAGTAGCTTTGGCGGCTACGAATGCATTAACAGCCTGCTCGGTTGCACCATCGCCTGATGCATGAACATGCACAGATACGCCTTTTTGATTGGCATTTTTTATCAGGGTATTAAATCTTTCGGTATCCCATACCTGTACTCCAATTGATCCGCTCTTGTATGGAGTTTTTACCCAGCCTGACAAGGACTCAGTACATTCACCATCAGCAAAAAGCTTGATCCAAGAGGGCTTAAAACGCATGGTAGTATATTTGTTCTTGTAATCAACTACCCTATCAATGATCTCATTCTCGTTCTCAAACGGATCGATCTTATAGCTACCACCAATAACAACTTTCAAACCTTCTTTGCTATCACGCTGTGCAAGTCCCTTATAGGCAGCTTCGCCAAAATAAGATATATAGGCATCAAAGTAATTAGTATAGCCATAGGCATGGAGCAAATCCTCGGCTATATTGGCAGCACCTGCAATATCATCAGCTGACAGATAGTCTGCATCACGAACGACGGCTCCCATAACATAATTCATGCCTACATCTGTTGCCAAGCCCAAAAGTCTGCCCTTGGCATCCTTAGAAAACTCGCCGCCCTCAATGCGGGTATTACCATCAATACCGGCTGCTTCAATAGCCTTGGAATTCATGAAAATATTATGGCCAGTATCATCGATCATCACGAGAATTTTATCAGGACAAATTGCATCTAACTTTGCCCTCATATCAATTTTGCTTTTGATATTGATAAGCTTCTCATTATTCCAGCCATAGGACAAATACATTTTCTCATTAGGATACTTTGCTATATGCCCTTTCATGAACTCTATTGTTTCATCAATGGTACTTGTAAAATGTATAAGATCCTTATAGGTCATAGCAGCTGCGGTCATATAATGACCATGGCCCTCTGTAGCTCCAGGCATTACTAAGCCTTGGCCTGTCCTGTCTATAACTTTTGTTACTCCCTCTTTAATAAAAGCCTTGGCAGCATTTTTATCGCCTACAAACACGTACTTGCCATCTTTAACCGCAAATGCATCAGCATATCTACCATCGGCATTTGCTGTATAAACCTTGCCGTATACCACAAGATCGGCAACAGTTTCTGGTCCTGTAACAGTGCAGGCAGAAAATAGCAGAGGAGCTGACATTACGGCGAGAATACTCAGTCCTTTAAAAGATGGTTTATTGAGAAAATACATTGTTTGTCTCCCGTTATTTTGTATAAACTTCTTTGCCTTCAAAATATGTAAATGGTCTAAAAAAGGCTTTTTATAGCCCCCACTCAACTAATCCCCAAGGCATCAGTTGATCTAAAAAGTGGCAGTAATACGGTGGCCTTTAACTGCATTCTCGCAGTCCTATTCAAAATCAAGCTCGTCAACGTGATCCACTATCTAGATGATGGCTCTCTTTATGCTGCATCTAAATTCAAATGACAATCCTTTATGGATAAATTAAGCTCACTGCAAAAGATCGTTGCAAATAAAGAAAAGCTTTGAATCTTGTAAAAAAGCTTAACCAGATCTGCCGTATTTCAATCTTTTTTCTTAAAGCTGATCGTCCTTATGCCTTAAAAGAGCTAGAAGCTATAACCAAAGTTTAAGCGTGCAAAGCTGTCAGTACCTGAGCCTTGGTAGTTCTCAAGGCCTAAGTCAGTTGAGAAGCTAAAGTTTGCCTTGCTAAACTTTATTG
>CAVHVI010000219.1:0-2916 GCA_963639245.1 Bacteroidaceae bacterium | reverse complement strand
GTATAAATGATCTTAGAGGTCTAGGCAGAGTACCCAATAGAGCTTAAAGCGGTAGAGCCAATAAAAAGCCGAAGATCTCAACGAAATCCTCGGCCTTATTAATTGAGGTGTTTAATCTTATTAAAAGCTTAATAAAGTTTTACACCTATGTCTCAGTCTAAAGCTGAAAATAGCACAGATTAGTAAAGTCTGCTGTGACGAGCATTCTCACGTGCTACTTTCTTAGCGTGACGCTTTGCTGCTGATGCTTTTGCGCGCTTACGAATAGTAGTAGGCTTTTCGTAAAACTCACGGGCTCTGACGTCGGCTAAAATACCGGCTTTTTCACAGGAACGCTTAAAACGTCTTAAAGCCACATCAAACGGCTCATTCTCACGTACTCTAATGACTGGCATGTGGAAAACCACCTTCCTTTTAAATTAAACAGATGTCGCCGAGGCGACGAAAAAAAAGATCTAACGCAGTATAACAGCTAATATCTTTTTTGTGTAGTAGAAAATTGCACTTTCGGCCTAAAAATGGCTTTTTGCTTTAATGGACGGAGCTAGATGAAGAAATAACTGTCTCAAGAAAGTCTTTAGCGATCAACTTAAGCAAATTTGTATATTGATGTCAGTACTAAGCAAATCTGATCGACCTTTGTTCGTGAACTTCCTAAATTTTGGTAACTTTTGCTCAAAAAGTAGGTGTTTTTATTCCGAATATTTTAGCCTAGCTAGCGTCATTTGCACCACCTACTTTAGGATCGCTGTGATCATTAGTTGTGCTCTTAGCAGGTGCTGAATTGCGATCCTTTTTCTGGAGCTTCTGGGCATCCCTCTTCATTTGAGCCTCTCGCTCTAAAGTCTTCTTATTCTTGCTTCCCTTGGGACGACCACGGCCTCGTTTCTCTTGTTGAGCCTTGAGCTTTGCTTCGCGCTCTAAGGTCTTCTTGTTCTTGGAGCCCTTTGGTCTGCCAGGTCCGCGTTTTGCAGGTGGTACGTATTTACCACTGGCGATATCTTCCTGAAGCTTTTTCTCACGCTCTATGGTCTTCTTGTTCTTTGAGCCTTTATGTCTACCGCCTTTGCCCTTGGGCTTATCTTGTTTCTTATCCTTATCCTCGGCTTTCTTATCATCTTTATCTTGCTTAGCCTTTTCTTGATCCTCTTTTGCTTTCTCTTCTTGAGCTTTCTTGTTAAAGTCCGGCATAGAGCGAGTTTGGGAATGAATAGGATTGCTTCTTTGATTTAATTCATCGGCGAAGTAATCAAAGTGATCATTGGTAAGACCAAAGGCTTTGTAGACAGAGCGCATATCTTGGGAGCAGTCATAGATAGCCTGATATCTGCCTGATGATTGGAGGGTAAATATGGTTCTATCTGCTTCTAAAATCACCTTGTTGGTATCAAGCATTAAGGAGGAGCAAGCCTTTTGAATTACGGTACGCACAATGCAGGCGATAAAGCAGATAGCCATTTTGGCTTCGATACGCTGGTCGGTGTGTACTCTGGTGACATCACATCCTAATTGGCTCTTAAGGCATGCAAACTGCTTTTCAGAGACGTCACGTAAATCATAAAGCTCAGTGATTTCCTTTGCAGATAAGTCCTTAGATGAGGCTATGGCACTGTAGCCTTTGCCATTGATATCCTTTTGCCATTCATCATAGTAGAACTTAACCTCAGGCTTCTCCTCAGTACCATCAAGGTAGAGGTAACGTTTCATCTTCTTGGGGATTGAAAGCTTAGATAAATGCTTACCGCGGGCAATCTCTGCTTTTAAGGTATTGGCTGCATTAAAGACCTGAGAAATGAGATGATTGGTGGAATAGGATGAGCTTATGTTGTTGTAATACAAGCCGATATACGCTTGCTCAGTACCACTACCAAACACCTGTGCTTTATCGGTTATACCAAACAAGCCTCTATCGTTAACGCTGTACTTAACCTGTTGGCGTATTTTCTCAGCATGCTTATCAAACATGGTCTGAAAGCCTAAGCAGGAGGATTTGAGCATGACGATATATTCATAGCCACAATCCTTAATCAGCTTTAATACATCCTCTGTGGCAAAGCCTCTATCGAGAATAACTCCAGCAATCTCAATGCCGGTATCAGCAAGGAACTTGGCCATCCTTTCAAAGGCTTTACAATCAATCTTGCCACCGTTATTAACGAAGTAGGTAAGAGGCATACCGTCTGTGGCGCTTACCGCCCACATGTAACCGTAGATAGGTAAGCCTTTATGGGATTTATCGTTACCGTATTCTGCGATGCTACTATCACTCACCAAGCAATCATTATTAGAGCCATCAATGCAAATCCAAGCCTTGGGTGATGTCTTTGAGTATTGCTTGACCCACTCTATCTTAAACTGATGGACAACATCTAAGGAAAGCTCATTTTCAAAGAAGTCTGAATACCAACTATCGCTGTTCAGCTTCTCTGAAAAAAACATATGGCTGTACATGCTGTCTACCATTAATTGCGTGCTGATATTGCGCGCATGGACACAGTACATGGCGTAATCAAGCATGACATTGGTATTTTGCGGACCAAACACCTTCTGCATGATGGGATAAAGCTTGGTCTTCCAAGCTGAGGCTAAAAATAACGAGTACAGTCCTACATGCAATTCATGGCATGGAACAGATTCATCCTCTCCATAATACTCGCGCCATAAGTCTGGATAGAGGTAACGAAAGTTCGCATTAGGATGCATGGTGGTTTTAGAGGTAGCGTGCCCAATGGTGGTCCTATGCTGTCTACCGGTCTCATCACGATGCATGATAAAAACACGTCCATCTGAGCTATTAACCAATCCATTTTCAGGGATGGGAATTTCGTGCTTATTCCAGAAAATATGACCCATTTTTATTACCTCTAACATGTGTTATCAGTGGTAACAGAAATTATAACATATTTCAAGCAATAT
>CAVHVI010000218.1:0-2920 GCA_963639245.1 Bacteroidaceae bacterium | reverse complement strand
GTCTGAAGTAATCGATTTTGGAATAAAGCGATTAACACTAAAATAGGCAAAGGTTGCAGAAGCCAGTGCAAGCTTGAGAGCTATCACCAAGTTATAAAAAACGTGTATGTGTATATTTTTAAAGAACAAAAGCAAAAGGTTAAAAGGAGATGCCAAATAGTAGCTAAAGACAGCTATGTTTGAGCCACCTAATGTTTTTCCAAATGTGTATGAAATAGAATTCTCGCCATAAAAGACATTATGCAGATAGGTCAGAAAGTCCACATACTGGATATAGCCATCCATTACCGCCAATGTTCTATCTCCAAATGGAGCAAAGCCCTTAAAGATAAACAATAGGTACAGCAGAACGAACGTCAATATTCCCGATGTAAAGACAATACGACTTTTAAATCTGCTTAGCTCTCTTTCGGGACTGGCTTTACCCCCCCCCCATTCCATACAAGTTTTTATTACGCTTATTAACAGCATTTCTATATTAATCTCCTAAAGCAGCCTTCTCTAGGCCATCCTGAGTATTAGCAAATGGAACTGGTGTTCTCTTTTGGGTAACATTAGCATCGTTGCTACCCGAACTTATTGCATTATTGGTTCCACTAGATGACATTGTTGCGGTAGAGCTCTCATACCCACCACAAAAATTATCTACATAACGTATCTTATCAATTCTCACCGGCAAAAGCTGCATTCCAGGAACTCTGCAACTATCACCTAAGATATTTCCCTTAGAATTAAAGTTTACAAATTTAATTCCATCAGGACGCTTAAGCTCCAAAGAATCTACACCACGATTCTTTAGATAGGCGCCATATACACGCATGGCACCTGAGGAGCCAAATAAGCCGGTGGATTTATTGTTATCAAAGCCAACCCAAGTGGATACCACCTCATCATTATCAATCCCCACCGCCCAGGTATCGCGATTGTCGTTAGTAGTACCTGTCTTAGTTGCTACCTTAATATTTGGGAACATCTGACCTATGCGATAGCCGGTACCACTTTGAGTAGCCTCCTCCATCACGGTTAAGGTAAGATAGGTATCACGAGGATCAAGCTTTCGTTCACCCTTTGCTGATGCACGCTCATATACCACTTTGCCATCCTTAACCACTGTTCTTAAAGTAGTCAGATCGCTATATACACCATCAGTTGCTAGAGATGCATAAATTGCATTGACCTCATAAGGGGTAAGCTCCACTGTACCTAACAGCATTGAAGGATATAGGGGTAGCTCTCGTTTTATACCCACCTTACGCATAGTCTCAACTACATGATTTAATCCAACTCTCATACCTATCTTTACCGTGGGCACATTTAAGGAATGCGCCATGGCATAATGCACAGGAATTGGACCACGCGAACGCTTATCGTCATTTTTAGGTGACCACAGCTTACCTGATGCAAGCTTGATGGTTATGGGTGAATCATCAACCATAGTACCTAGGTGAATACCATTTGAGAAAGCGGTGAGATACACCAAGGGCTTGATGATTGAGCCAACTTGACGACGACCTTCAAGCACACGATTAAAACCTGCGTATTGCGGGGTGCGAGATCCAACTACAGCTGAGACCTCTGCAGTTCTCCACGAGGACACTACCATCGCTGATTCAAGACCTGAGATCTTGCGTTCTTTCTCGATAGTATTTAATTCACTCATCACCGCCTTTTCAGCAGATAACTGTGCTTGCGGATCAAGTGAGGTAAAGATCTTAATACCATTACCTGATAAGAAATCTGAGCCAAAGCGTGTGGCTATCTCCTGCTTCAAAACTCCCATAAAAGCAGGAGTCTTAGAATAATTCATCGAGCCACGAGCAATCACTCCCAAAGGACGGGCACTATATTGAGCAAACTCAGCATCTGTTAAGAAGCCACGATTATGCATCACCGCTAATACGGTATTACGACGCTCTAAGGTGGTTTCTGGATTACGCCAAGGATCATAAAGAGATGGGCCTTTAATGATGCCTACTAATAAGGCCATCTGATCCTGAGTAAGCTCTGATACTGGTACTCCAAAATAGAAATAGGAGGCAAGTCCGAAGCCATAGACACCAGCACTGCCATTTTGTCCTAAATAAATCTCATTTAAATAAGCCTCTAGGATCTGCTCCTTGCTATAGCGATGATTCATGATCAACGCCATGATGATCTCTTTGAATTTACGGGAGTAAGAGCGCTCAGAGTTTAAAAAATAGTTTTTAACCAGCTGCTGCGTAATAGTTGAACCGCCCTGCACTACATGACCTGCAAAGAAGTTTTTAATGGCAGCACGTGCAACAGCTAAAAAATTAACGCCCCAGTTGCTATAAAAAGATCTATCCTCAATTTGCAAAAGAGTATTGATTAATGGCTTAGGCACACTCTCTAAATCTAGAAAAATTCTATCCTCTTTGGGATCGATTCTGTTGATACGATCCAAAAGCACTGGATCCATACGCACATAGCCAAGCTCAGTTCTGTCATCAGCATTTACTATCTTTTGGATACGCTGATCTTGAAACTGCACCATTAAGGCAGCTTTTCCTTCCTTGGCATCCGGAAATTCAAAGGGACGCTTAATTAATACTACCCGTTGATTCTTCTCAGATAATGCATATTCACCAGGCTTAGATGGATTTTGTACCTGACGATACTTTAAGAGCTTTAACTCATAGATCATCTGCTGCAAGGAAAGCTTTTGATCAGGATAGAGCTCTAGGGGACGGGAATAGACTACTGCCGGCAACACCCAACGATCATCTACTTCAAATTTAGAAAATACTACTGAATCAAAATAGACAAACAGCACTCCTAAAATAACAACACCTACCAGTCCTACCTTCAATAAAAGCATGTAAAAGGCACGGGTAAAACGCTCGCTAAGCTTCTTTTTAGGAGGTTTATTGTTGTTATTACTGTTACTATCGTTATTTCC
>CAVHVI010000217.1:0-2934 GCA_963639245.1 Bacteroidaceae bacterium | reverse complement strand
TATGCAATGATCCCGCCCAGAAATAAATCAGTTCGAGGTGTACTCAGTATTAACCCGTGGCATGATATGGCAAACTAGCTCGTAAGGAATGGTGCCACAGCGAGAAGCCACAGTTTCCACAGGAACCTCTTTTCCCCACAGCACTGCACTGTCGCCAATTTGATCATGCGAATCAAGTCCCAGATCAACAAACAGCATATCCATACAGACATGCCCTACTGTTGAGACATAACGACCATTTAAATAGACCGGAGTACCAGTAGGTGCGGTACGAGGATAGCCATCACCATATCCTGCGGAGATGATACCTAGGATAGTATCGCGAGGTGCAACATAAGTTGCCCCATAGCCCACCTTATCTCCCTTCTTAAGCTTATGAATTGCTATCAAGGAGGCTTTCAAGGTCATCACCGGCTCAAGTCCCAGATCCTGTCCATTAGCATCCTCAAAGGGTGAGATGCCATACATAATAATGCCAGGACGTACCCACGTAGTATGGGATCTAGTCCATTTACAGATACCTGCAGAATTGCCTAGCGAAAGATCGCCCTCAAATCCTAGCTTCTCAACAAAATTAAAGAAATTGTCCTGTTGCTGCTCGTTATACTTCTGCTCAGACGGTGTATCTGCAACACTCAAATGAGAAATTAAGCCTAGAGGTTTTACGGTATTAGGGGAGGCCTCAAGACGACGTTTGATCTCAGCGACCTCATCAAGATCGCAGGATCCTAGGCGATGCATGCCAATATCAACCTGCACCCAGCAATTAACAGGCTTCTTTATTTGAGCCTTTTCAATAGCCTCGACCTGCCTTAGATCATGTACTGCGGTATAAAGATCGTAACGAGATACTAGCTCTACATCCTCAGGATTAAAAAAGCCTTCAAGCAAAACTATAGGCTTGATGATCCCCTGCGTTCTAAGACTAAGCGCCTCCTCTATACGTGAGACAGCAAAGGCATCGGCATCATCCTTAAGCGCAGCTGCCACCGGATATAAACCATGGCCATAGGCATTAGCCTTAACCACAGCCAAAAGCTTAGAATTTGGGGACATCTCTCGAATGCGACGTAAATTGCGCACTAGAGCACCAGTATCGATAATTGATGAAATGGCTTTCATTTTTAATGATCTTTATTGTTATTCTTCCATTGGCGGAGGAGGCTCATTACCTATTGGCTGAGCCTTATCATAGAAGGAGGTATATTCACCAATGAATTGTAATTCGATGTCACGCAACGCACCGTTACGATTTTTGCCCACAATCAGCAAGGCCTGACCATCATCACCGTTTTCATCAGTCTTCTCACGATAAGCTGACTCACGATGCAAAAACATGATCAGATCGGCATCCTGCTCAATGGAGCCTGATTCACGCAGATCGGAGTTCATCGGACGATGATCCTTACGCGAATCGACCTCACGGTTTAGCTGTGATAAACAGAGAATTGGACAATCAAGCTCCTTAGATAAGAGCTTTAGGCTTCGTGAAATAGAGCCAATCTCGAGGGCACGGTTTTCTTGAACACCATCGCCCTTCATCAGCTGAATATAATCAACCATGATGACCGATATACCGCCCTCGCGATCTGCAATCTGATGAGCGCGGGAGCGAAGCTCTGCTGGAGTGATAGCACCGGTATCATCAATAAAGAGCTTGTTATACATTTCCTGCTCATGATTTTCATTTTCACGAGTACCAGTCAAAAGCGTGATTTTATTGATAATACGCTCCCACTGCGCAGCTCCAGCAGCACCGTTAGTTAACTGCTGCAAGGGTACCTGTCCAAAGTTTGAGAGCATACGCATGGCAATAGCCTCTGCAGGCATTTCCATGGAGAACACCAGTCCTGGCTTTTTTACATCCGGATTTAAGACTATGTTCTCAACTATGTTCATAGCAAAAGAGGTTTTGCCAATACCAGGACGCGCGGCAATGATATTTAAGGTGCCACCTTGAAGCCCCAAAGTTAGCTGATCAAGCTCAGTAAACCCTGTAGGCACACCACGCATTTGCGTGCCAGATTCAAGGTTCTCATGAATTCTACTAATTAAAACACTAGTAATATCAACGATAGCACGAGGTCCATCTGATACAGAGGAGTCATTCTCGGTTACAACATCGTAGACCTTGCTTTGAGCCTGAGCGAAGAGATCGCGAATATCGCGACCTTGTGGGAAATAGCCTGAATCTAAGATATCCTCAGCAACTGCAATAAGCTGACGGCGTCTAAAACACTCACGGATGATCTTGGCATAATCAGGAGCTGAGATTGCAGATCCACCAATGGCCGCAATTTCTGCAAGGTATCCTGCGCCACCTGCTTTTTCTAAGAAACCATTATTATCAAGGGTAGATTTAATTACCGTAGGCTCAAAATTATCTGACAGCTCTGAGCGCCTTAATATGGCTCCATAGATCAATCGATTTTTTTCAGAATAGAATTCACCTTCATCAAGGCGCCCTACCTCTTCAAAAACCTTTTGCAAGCATGATCCGTCTAGCATTAAAGCAGATAGTAAGCGCTGCTCTGCTGTCTCATCAAAAGGAGGGACACGAAGATCAGTATTTATCTGATTTTTCTTTTTAGACGGCATTATGAAATTCTCTTTTAAAAACTGAGTTAAGAATTTTACAACATGCTTTAAGAGGTTGAAGCCCTGCTACGCACAAATTCTCTTTGAAAACAACTTGACACGGATTAATTGCTTAGAAATCAAACAAATAGACTGTATTGAACAAAGCTAGAAAATTGGATTAAGAAGGATGAGAAAGGATGGCGCACCCGAAGGGATTCGAACCCCTGACCGATCGGTTCGTAGCCGATTACTCTATCCAGCTGAGCTACGGGTGCGTAGTGAAAGATTAAGCATTTGAGTGGCGCACCCGAAGGGATTCGAACCCCTGACCGATCGGTTCGTAGCCGATTACTC
>CAVHVI010000216.1:0-2949 GCA_963639245.1 Bacteroidaceae bacterium | reverse complement strand
AAACAAATCTTGTTCACAAATCCTCTGTAAACGTTTGTATCTGAAGTTTTAAGCTTTGGCACGGCTTATGCTGAAGATACATTGTCTGTATTTCCATAACTAAACATAAGGAATAGAAATCATGCAAAAAAATAAAGTCTTGTTCGCAGCTGTTGCTTCTGCTTTGATGGCTTTCTCTGCAGCTCAGGCCTTAGCCGCCGATGAAGTTGTTCTTCGTGTAGGCTACGGCAATAACCCAGGTGAGCCTTTTGATTTGGGCTGCCAGAAGTGGAAGGAGCTAATTGAGGAGCGTTCAGGTGGTAAGTTCAAGATCGAACTTTATCCTTCCTCTCAGTTAGGCTCAAAGGATGACGTCATGGATCAGATGGTTGCAGGCGAGCCTGTTGCTACCTTGACCGATGGTGCTTTCTTCTATGATCGTGGTATCAAGGACATGGGTATCGTCTTTGGACCTTTCCTCTATGACAATTGGGAACAGGCCTTTAAGCTTGCTGATTCTAAGTGGTTTAAGGATCAGTCTGACTTAGTTGCTAAGGATGCTCACTTAAAGATCATCGGTGCAGATTGGCGCTATGGTGCTCGTCACACCTTAACTACTAAGCCTGTTACCAAGCTTGCTGATTTGAAGGGCATGAAGATCCGTGTTCCTACTAACAACATTCAGGTTAAGGGCTTTGAAGTCTTAGGTGCAACTCCTACCCCTATGGCCTTAGGTGATGTTTATACCTCCTTGCAGCAGGGCACCATCGACGGTGTTGAGAACCCGATCCCTGTGCTTTATAACGGCAAATTCCACGAGGTTGCTAAGTATCTGTTGTTAGATGCCCACGTCTACAACGTAACTAACATTGTTGTTGGTACTGATTTCTATGATTCCTTAACTGCAGAGCAGCAAAAGCTACTCGTTGAGACCTGCCACGACGCTGGTGTCTATCAGAATGAAATCGTAGAGAAATCTGAGACTGAGCTTTTGGAGCAGTTTAAGAAGGAAGGTGTAACTGTTACCGAGCCTTCTGCTGAGTTTAAGCAGGAGCTTATCGACGCCTCCAAGAAATTCTACGAGCTTCCTGAGTTCACCAAGGATTGGACTCCTGGCCTATACGATACCGTTAAGGCTGCAATGCAGTAATTCACTGCTCTTAATCAAACCTTATTAAATTCATATTAATGGCTGCCCCGTAAGGGGCAGTTAGGAGGGGTGTTATGCCCGTTGATAAGAAACAAGTGCTTTGTAACCTCGATCTGATCATCGCCGCGATATCGCTCGTGATTTTGATTGTGGTTACCTTCGGTGGCGTGATCATGCGCTACTTTGTAGGCTCTCCACTCATCTGGGCTGAAGAAGTTCAGCTATGGACTTTCCTATGGTTAACCTTCTGTGGCGCCGGTGCCGCTTTCCGCTATGGAAGCCATGTAGCAGTTGAGATGGTAGTGGATCTCTTCCCTAAGAATATTAAAAAGATCATTGAATTTATCGATCTTGTAATTGTAGTGGTTGTGCTTGCCTACCTTACCTATTTAGGAGGCGACATAATCAAGCTCATGATTAAGATCGGTAAGTCAACCAACATCCTGCATGTTCCCTTCTGGTTCATCAATGGCATTATGCCCATAAGCTCAGTGGTGATGATCATCTCTGCAATCTTTGCCTATAAGCAGAACCTAAAGAAAGAAAATGCTACTAAAGAGGAGAACGCATAATGGATTCCGTAATTGCATTAAGCTCTATCCTATTATTAGTGTTCCTGTTTATGAAGGTGCCAGTATTCATTGCTATTTTGGCAGCTGCCGCCTCATACTTTGCGCTACATCCTGAAATTAATTCAGTTATTTTGGCTCAGCGTGTACTCTCTGGCTCACAGTCAATTGCTCTTTTGGCTATTCCCTTCTTCGTGTGCGCTGGTGTGTTCATGAACTATACCGGTGTTACTAAGCGTATTGTGGACTTCTGCGAAAGCTTAGTTGGTAACATCACTGGTGGTATTGGTCATGTGACTGTATTAGTTGCAACTCTAATGGGTGGTCTTTCTGGATCCAACCTCGCCGATGCTGCTATGGAGGCCAAGATGCTAGTTCCTGAAATGGAAAAACGTGGCTTCTCTAAGGCCTTTGGCTCAGTATTGGTTGCAACCTCAGCCATCATCACTCCGTTAATTCCTCCCGGAATTGCGATGATTATTTACGGCTCCATTGCTAACGTATCAATTGGTAAGCTCTTCGTTGCAGGTATTGGCCCAGGCCTTATGCTCTGCGTCATGCTCATGCTATTAGTAGGCTTTGTCTCCTACAAGCGCGGCTATAAGAGCACGGTTAAGGTTGATACCTCAGCAAAGCGTGTATGGCAAACCTTTAAAGGAGCATTCCTTCCTCTGTGCTTGCCCGTGATCATCATCGGTGGTATTCGTATCGGCGCTTTTACTCCAACTGAGGCCGGATCTGTTGCCATCGTTTATTCCTTGTTCTTAGGCGTTGTATACCGAGAGATGCATATTAAGGATGTCATCAAGGGCTTAAAGGAGACCGTGCTGACCTCTGCATCCATCATGCTCATCATCGCCTGCGCCTCGGCCTTTGCTTGGGCTTTGACTAAGGAGAAGATCCCTCAGTACTGCACCTCTTTATTTGTTGATCATCTAAACAGTGCGGTGGTCTTCCTTCTATGCGTCAATGTGTTCTTGCTCATCATTGGCATGTTCATTGAAGGTAATGCTGCCATGATCATCTTGGTACCTTTGCTTGCACCTCTTGCTAAGCACTTTGGTATCGATGAAATTCACTTTGCCATGGTGGTGATCTTCAACTTCGCCTTAGGTGCACTCTCACCTCCTATGGGTACCTTGATGTTCGTGACCTGCTCAATTACTAAGTGTCCCATGGGTACCTTTATTAAGGAAGCAGTTCCGTTCTACATTCTTTCGATCGTCGCATTGTTGCTCTTGACCTTCGTAC
>CAVHVI010000215.1:0-2988 GCA_963639245.1 Bacteroidaceae bacterium | reverse complement strand
CCTCAATAGCTTGCTCATCAAGGTGCGGCATAAATTCTTGGATAATATTATTGGTTCCTGTTCCAGACCAGTAGCTTGTAGGGGGCAAGACAACATTACCTTCTTCAAGATCTGATACGGCATCACCACAATAATTGATCACATCCCAAGGACAGAAGATTTCACTCTTCCAAATACGGTAACCGTCATACCATTCTTTAACGTCATGCTCATATTCTGATAGACCATAGTAACTAAGCATGGTCTTTACTTCATCCTTAGTAAAGCCCATGTACTCAGCAAATCTGCCTCTATCGTTGCTAATAGAGTTGACCTTAAAATTGTTAAAACCAGTAAAAATACTCTCTTTAGATATGCGCAGACATCCTGTAAGCACTCCCTTAATAAGGACGGTATTATCCTTTAGGGTACTGCCAAGCATCACTCGCATTAACTCTATCATGTCGTTGTAATAGCCATTTGCGTAGCCTTGATCAAGAGGTACATCGTACTCGTCGATAAGCACTATAACCTGACGTTCAAAGTGCTTATGAAGAAAGATGGTAAGTCTTTTTAAGGCACCGGCTAATGTTCCAAGAGTTTTGTCTTCTAATAACAAATCATTATTTTGGATGACATTAAACTCTTTTTTTTCAACATTACTTAACCTTGGTGAATCCAAAAGAAAAGCATATTTTTTTGCAAGATCGGAAATTGCTACGGCTAGTACACCATAAGCTTTTTCAAAAGTGACGCCTCTTACCTGACTAAGAGATAAAAATACTACTGGGTACTGTCCCATGTATTCTTTACAGAAGCTCTTGTCCTTATAGATTTCTGTATCCTTAAAGATTTGCTCTTGAAAAGAGGTATCCTCAGGATTTTCTGGGTTAATCTTTAAAAAATTATAGAGAGTATCCATTGCAAGCGTTTTACCAAAACGTCTTGGTCTGGTAATTAAAAATACGTCTGCTTTGGCCTTCAAAAGTACCTTTTTTATAAAGGAAGTCTTATCAACGTAGTAAAGATTTCGCCTAATAATCTCATTAAAATTTGATGTACTTACCGGAAGTTCCCTTAAAGATGCAAAGTCAATATTTTTAGGATCCATTTGCTTTACTCCCTTACAACCATCTTCCCTACTGAGGATAACCTATGACCTTAAAAAAGGTCTTGGCTATAACTCTTTTATCTCAGCTCGCACTTTGCAATTTCTACGACAAAAGGCTATACCATAGCAATAAACCTTCTCGAGATCATCGTCATCAAATCTTTCTATGTAGTTCTTTTCCCTGATTTGTGCTAATGCATCATCGGCAAGCTGTGAAAGATTGGCTTTATCTTTTGTACTTTTAAGCTCAATCACAACTCCCACACTATGATCTGGCGAGCAAAACATAATGTCCGCATAACCATCTCCTGCATCAGCATTAGAATCGTAATCAACAAAGGTACCTTCGGATAAAACTGAGAAAATACCATTTAAAAAGCCATGATAGTAGTTCTCTGGTTTTGCCTTTACTTGCAGATCACGAAGAGAGACAAAATGTTTAAGCTTGTCTTCAATTAGCTGTCTAATCAGCCTCTTCTCTCCATTAAAAAAAGCATCAATAAGTTCATTTGATCCTGTTTTTGCTTGATCTGAATTATAGTAGTCGGTAATACACTTCTCAAAAGCTTCCCTAATTTCCTTATTAGGAATACGCACAGTACAAAAGTGATTTATTTTGTCGTCATCTAGCGTATTTATATTTACTGCAGTCAAATAGCCTGTAAAGAGCAACATGGTCCAAAAGTCATTCGAACTATGTAATTCTCCTATCTCATTGAAATTTAGATCCTCGTTGACAAGAAAATCTATTTCCTGGCCATCTAGCAGGCTTTGCATCTTGGTGGCATCTTCCTCACCTAGATATTCCATAAACTCTTTAATGATGTCATTACTACTGGTTGCCGTCCAATAGTTTTTAGGCGCACATACTGGTAAATCCTGTTTGATATAATCCAAGGATCGATCGCAAAAGTTAGTTACATCCCAAGGACAGAAAATTTCCTGACCGCCAATACGATAGCCGTCATACCAATCCCTGACCGCCTGCTCATGCTCACTTAAACCATAGTAGCTAAGCATGGTTTTAACTTCGCCCTTAGTAAAACCAAAACAAGCGGCTAGATTTCCTCTGTCATCTATGACCGAATTTACCTTGATGTTATTAAGACCAGTGAAGATACTTTCCTTTGATACTCGCAGACATCCTGTAAGCACTCCTTTTTTTAGGATCTTGTTATCTTTAAGTACGGGAGAGAGCATTGCATGAATAATGCCTACCATATCCTTGTAATAGCCATTGATATAGGCGTTATTAACAGGAACATCATACTCATCAATTAATACAATGACTTTCTTTTCATAATGCTGATAAAGTAAAGTTGATAGTTGGATTAAAGAATTCTTTAAGTCATTAAGTTTAGGAGATGCCATTAAAAGATTTTCATCTAATAAGATTTGAAAACGCTTTTTTTCGCGCTCATCCAACTTATCACTGTATTGAAGATATTTATGCTCTTTTGTTACTTTTGCAATTATTCCTGCTAACTTCCAACAAGCCGCCTCAAAATCAGAGCCTTCCACATCCTTAAAGGAAACAAAAATAACCGGCCAGTTGCCCATGAACTTCTGGCAAAAATCCCCATCCTCATAAATCTTGGTATCTTTAAAGAGTTCCTCTTGATATGAAGCATCTGATGGATTTTCAGGATTGATCTTTAAAAACTGATAGAAGGTATCCATGGTAAGAGTCTTACCAAAACGTCTGGGCCTTGTGATCAATAACGGACTATCATTTTTAAATACACTTTTTATAAAAGGCGTTTTATCAATATAGTAGTAGTTATCATTAAAAATGGTCTCTAAATCACTAATACCAACAGGAAGCTCTTTTAAAGATGCAAAATCAATATTTTTAGGATCCATTTGCTTTACTCCCTTACAACCATCTTCCCTACTGA
>CAVHVI010000214.1:0-2989 GCA_963639245.1 Bacteroidaceae bacterium | reverse complement strand
CACCTGAAAGAGTGCCCATATTCATACAAGCAAGATAGGCATGGAAGGCATCTAAATCATCTCTAAGCTGAGCGTGAACATCTGATACTAGGTGCATCACAGCCTGATATTTATCGATATGTAGCATATTATCTACATAACGAGTTCCTGGCTTTGAGATACGGGCAAGATCGTTTCTTGCTAAATCAACTAGCATTAAATGCTCGGCAACTTCCTTGCGATCAGTTCTTAATTCAAGCTCAATACGGGAGTCAAGCTCTCTATCAATCTTGCCATCCTTGCCAATGCCGCGTGCACGGGTACCGGCAATAGGAGAGATGGAGATCTCATTATCTGAGGCGTTATAACGTACCGCAAACTCAGGAGATGCGCCAAAGATAGCAAACTTCTCATCATACATGTAATACATATAAGGAGAGGGGTTTAGCTTCTTTAGAAATTCATAGGCTAAGAAAGGATCGGTGCAGGGAGTTTTGAAGGTACGTGAAGGTACGATCTGGAATGCATCGCCCTTTACGATGTGATCCTTAATCTTAGAGACGATCTCACCAAATTCTTTATCTGAAAGATCTGGATCGAATTTAACCTCAGTTTTGTAATCTAAGGATAAATGATCCTCTTCCTCAAAATCATTGAGCAGATCACGAAGACGCAGGGCCTTCAAAGCAATATCCTCATAGGTATCCTGACCAAAGGCAAAGCCAAAGACCTGCGTGGTTTTATTGATGTGATTGCATAAAACGGAAATATCAAAGATATAGAAGGTGTAATCAGAGCAGGGGTTTTCTCCCTTGGGCACATCGCCTATGTATTCAAAGTTATTGATGAAGTCAAAGGAGATATTGCCAGAGATCATGATGTTCTGACAATCTGCCGTAAGCTTGCGTACTGCACGCATGACATCCATAGGACCTTTGGCCTTTAAACGGGTGTTTTCATCAAGACCTGAGGTCGGTCTTTGGTAGGCAACGGTGATCTTATCGCCATCTATTGCTACATTAAGCTCTGATGCAAGTAATTGCAAAAGATGCTGACCATTATCAGATAGGGCTTTGGCAGTAACCACCATATCATCACAGGTAACCTTTAAGGCACAGTTTAAGCCTGCTAATGATTTGACACCTGTTTTGTCAACGATTTCAGCAGATTCCAAGAGCATGGTGTTTGGTTTGAAAAAATGCTCTTTATAGAACAGATGAATATCACGGATGTATTTTGTTTCAAAGGTAATAGATTTCATGTTTATTCCCGTTTCTGGCTTGACCTAAACTTTGCGGGCAGAAAAAAGAAAACCCGCAACTGCGGGTCCCTTATTTAATTTTCTATGAGCATAAGCTATCGACCCGCATTAAAGCAGGCGCCACCAAGAATCCTTAGAATAAATAGCAAAAGTCATAAAAAATTTCCTAAATCTAAATTTGTTTTCATATTAGACCAGTTCATCGAAAAATAAAAGTAAAGCAAATATTTTTAGCAAAAAAGACGATCTACTGCACATTCACGGCGCATGATGCTTGTAAAAAAGCCCTCTTTGTGTAAAATATGTGCATTGATTTTGTTAACAAGACAGGATCTATCGATAAAAACACTTTTTTGAAAAGCAAAAAATTTTCAAAAAGGTAGTGCCAAAAGCTCTGAGCCGATTGCCACTTTGTCCTACTACTTAAGTGCGGTCGGGGAGTTTCTCATAATAGCTTCTCATTTTTAATGAGAGGTTTTTCGTACATAAATTTCTTTGCACTAAGTGCTATATATTTTTATTGACGGAGTGTTTATGAAACGCTGTCTTCGTACCCTCGTTTTGGCTGCTGCTGTTTTGGGGGCTTTTGCATCAACTTCTGCTGACGCAGCTAAATATAAGGCTGAGTATAAGTTATCTTGTGTTCCTGGCGCTTTATCAGGCTGGGGCATGGCTGGAACCTATTTTGCCGATCGCGTACGTGAGGAATCTCAAGGTCGCATCAATATTAAGGTTTACCATGGTGCACAGCTTATGGCCGGTAAGCAGACCTCCGAAATGCTAATGGTACGTAACGGCGCAATTGACTTTGCTTTGGCATCAACCATCAACTGGTCTCCGCAGCTTAAGGAATTAAACCTTACCGCTTTACCTTTCTTTATTGCCAATCAGCCTGATAAGTACAAGGCCTTAGATGCAGTAGAGGCTGGTAAATCAGGTCAGATGCTTAAGGACGTTATTGAGAAGGCTAAGGTTAAGTTTGTTGGCTGGGCTGAAAATGGCTTCCGTGAGATCACCTCATCAAAAGGACCTCTTGAGCACCCTGATGATTTCAAGGGCTTGAAGATCCGTGTTTGCGGTACTCCTATTTTTGCTGATATCTTTACTGCAATTGGTGCCAACCCTCAGGCTATCAACTGGTCAGAGGCTATCACCGGCTTCCAGCAGGGTATCGTTGATGGTCAGGAGAATCCTACTAACGGTATTAACGTTTCCCTTAAGATGTGGGACTATCATAAATACAATACCGAGTGGCACTATATGATCGATCCGCTCTTCCTCACCGCCAATCAGAAGGTTTGGAAGGACTTCTCCGATGAGGATAAGAAGCTTATTGAAAAGTGCGCTCAGGATACTGAAAAGTACTCCAAGGCCTTATCTCGTATCGGTCTTGATGATGGTCAGGCCTACGAATACTTAAAGTCAATTGATAAGCTCCCTGCAGTAACCGATCCTTATGCTGAGCTTGAAAAGCATGGTATGACTGTTACTAAGTACACTCCAGAGCAGATCAAGGAATTCTATGATGCAACTGCTGAGGTTCGTGCCAAGTGGACTAAGACCATTGGTGAAGAGCTTGTAGCTGCAGCCGAGGCTGATATGGCCGCAGTTGCTAAATAATCAGTAAATCGCATATAATAGCGCTTTTTTAGCGGAAGTTTAACGACTTCCGCTTTATTGCTTTATTAAAATATACTAATTTTCACAGTAACTTTATGCTCAAAAATCTTTTAATGCACCGTATAGTCC
>CAVHVI010000213.1:0-2996 GCA_963639245.1 Bacteroidaceae bacterium | reverse complement strand
CCTGTGCCCTATGAGCCTCTAAAGCAGATCGATGTCGATTTAAATAAGCCTATTGCCTATGTCACGGTTTCATCAGGGCTTGGTAACCTGATGGCAATTGAAAGACTTACTGAGCGTCTAGGCTTGCCCTCACCCTTTAAAAATTTAGATATAGATGGCTATCAAGTGCCTCGTGTGGCCTATTTGCATCATCCACGCATGTTTTCATCTCATGCAAAGGATGCAGGTGCGGATAAAATTTTTGCAAAATGGCGTCAGGCCTGCGATGAAACGGGATCTGATCTACAGATAATTCCTATTAGCGTCATCTGGTCACGAAACCCAGGCTATGTGGGAAAAACGCTACATGGCTTTGGTATTAACAATCACACCCCATCATGGCGCAAATTCTTCAAGCTAATTTTTGAAGGACGCGATAACTGCACTATAGTCTCAGGCCTCATGTATATGAGTGAGATCATTAAGCGCTTTAATGGTCAGCCCAATATGCAGATCCTAAGTCGCTTTGCCTCCATTCACTTTATTACCAAGGCTCGTCTTATAGTTGGCAGACCACTGCCTGATCGTGAGCTTTTTATCAATGATTTGATGAAGCGCCCTGCAGTAAAGCGAGCTGTGGCCCTAGAGATGGAGCGTACAGGCGAGGATTATGTAAGTGTGATGAAGCGCGGCCGTGAAATATACGATGTCATGGCAGCCGATCCTCGTTATCCGCTACTGCGCTTTTTAAATACCATTATTTCGCACGTGTGGAAACGTATCTATCACGGACAGACCGTAATTGGCGCCGATCGCGTACGACGCTTGGTTGAAAGCGGCCATGAGATCATTTATATCCCCTGCCACCGCTCACACATGGACTATATTATGCTCTCCTTTGTGCTCTTCCACGAAGGATTGCAGATGCCACAAATTGCCTCGGGAGATAATCTAAACTTCTTCCCCGTAGGGCCTCTTATCAGACGCTGTGGCTCCTACTTCATCCGCCGCAAGATGAAGGGCGATAAATTCTATATATCCCTATTTGCTGAATATCTATCGCTACTCTTTGAAAGGGGCTACGCCTCAGAGTTCTTCATTGAAGGTGGCCGCTCTCGTACCGGCCGTACCCTTCCACCCAAAACAGGCATGGTTGCCATGGCTGTTGAATCACAGCTACGCGGGATCTCAAGACCAATCACCTTCATCCCCACCTATTTAGGCTATGAGCATGTCTCTGAAGTACGCTCCTATATGTCAGAGCTTAACGGCAAGCAAAAGGAGAAGGAGAGTGCCTGGCAGCTTTTAGGGATCTTCAAACGCCTACGCTATTACGGGCGCGGCTATGTAACCTTTGGTAAGCCCATTGAAATCCCTGACTTTTTAGATGAGAAGGTACCTAATTGGCGTGAGGATATCGATCCTGAAGGATTAAAGCGCCCTGCTTGGCTATTTGAAACCGTCAACCGTCTTGCAGATAACATCATTCGTAACTTAAATGGTGCCGCTCAGGCCAATGGTATTAACCTTTGCGCCTTAGCCTTGATGTCCGATGAGGATCACACCATGAACATGGTAAAGCTCAGGCAATGCATAGCTATGTACCTTAAGCTTATGAAGGTTGATGAGAAATTACATGAGCTTATCCCTAACGAAAAACCAGCAACTCTTATCGATCAGGCCATGGAGCTTAATAAATTCCGTGTCTATGACGTAGGCGGGGATATGCGCTTTGTGCGTCCAAGCTACGGCCAGACGCTACAGCTTACCTATTTTATGAATAATATCCTGCATCTTTTTGCGCTCCCGGCGCTAGTTGCCTGCATTATCGTAAGAAATGGTCATATACGTCGTGAGAATATCGTCATCCACGCGCGCAATCTCTTTTATTTCCTGCGCCATGAGCTCTATGCGCCAGTTGATGAAAGCCGTCTTGATATGCTGATCGATCGCTATATCGATTGCTTCAAAGCTCAAGGCTACATCACTCAAGCAGATGATCTAGTGTGGCTATCAGGTGATGGCTATCAGGAGTTCTATATACTCTCGCGTTGCATTCATCCAAATCTCATTCGCTATCTAGTAGCTGCCACTGCTCTTAAAAATACCCAAGATGGCAGTGTGTCCGTAGTGCAATTTGTCGACAAGTGCTTGATGTATGCCCGTCGTCTGCCTGATCTAGTTACCGACAATTCACCTGATTTTGCTGATCCGGTAATCTTTAAGGTAATGTGTGATACCTTTATTAGGCATAAGTATTTTACGATTAGCGACGATAATACCATTAAGGTCCACCACGAAAAGGTAGCTAAGCTCTATGCAGCTGCGGCCCCCTTGCTAAACGCTCGCGATGTTAAGATCCTAGATGGTCAGGCAAGCGAAACTGATGATGACAATAATTAAGAGGTTTTTATGCGCAGATATCTTTTAGCGCTACTACTCCCACTATGCCTAAGCTTAGGTCTTAGCAATATGGCTTATGCCTCAGGCCATGATGAAGAGGTATCCGAGGAGATGGAGAATGCGCAGATAACCAAGGATCCTGAAATTGGCTATTACACGCTAGAGCCTGATTTTGTCACCAACCTTGCAAGCTCTAATCCTAAGGATAAGCTCCATTATCTACGCGTACAAATATCCCTGATGCTATTTGATGAGCAGGATGTCACTGTAATTGCAGGTCTAAATCCTATGATCCGCGATGCCGTGCTCTCTTTAATCGCCGCTAAGGACTATGTATCGGTAGCCTCAAGTGAAGGACGTGAGCGCCTACGTCAGGAATGTCGTGAGCGCATTACCAGCATCATGCAAGATAAGATAGGGCAGGATCTAGTAAGAGATGTACTCTTCCTCTCCTATATGTATCAGTAAGGCTCGCATCAAGCCCTTATAATCATTCCCACGAGGCGAAATTGCTTCGCCTCAATGCCTCATAAACAATCCCGCGCCTACCTTATCCAAATATCCCAGAGCTACTTTTTGATTGTTCTTTGTTCTAAAGCCAAGCTAAAAGATAC
>CAVHVI010000212.1:0-3059 GCA_963639245.1 Bacteroidaceae bacterium | reverse complement strand
ATTTAATTCTTTTTCAAGGGAAATAGACTGCGCATTTAAGGTTGCTCCATTATCAAAATTAAAAACACTATTACCCCAAATGCGAAGTTCGCCATCTACGTCAATTCTTGAAGTTGAAGCTTTGGCATTAAGCTCAGTGTTTTTGCCCCACATAGACCAAAGATTAGATTTTACGTTTAAATAACTATAGTCTTCCAAATTAATAGTTGTAGACTCAGCAGCGAAGTAATCTCCAGATCTTAATGACAAGGTTCCATCTATTGTTAAGGAAGCAGTGTTATCAGCAGAGGAGCCAATAAAGTTCAGGATAGTATAAGTCTGCCAGTTATACCCCATCTGAAGAGGAGAATTAAAAAATACATCAGATTTAATATTGATCGTGGGAGCAAGATTATTGTAGTAACTCGATAAATGATAAGTGCCATATCTTGTTGAATGATATACGGCAGAATCAAATTCCTGCTGATTATTAATATTTGTTACAGTACCAGCAGCATCTGCGACAGAAACTGCTACTGTTGACATAAACATTGCCAATAAAGCATGCTTTAGAATAGCTCTATACTCAGCAAGCAAAAATTTTATAGCTCCACGTGTTTGCTTCATAGTCAACATCCAACCCAAAACATATAGTAGTAATCAACGACAATAACGAGCTTTGTCTTATAAAGGGGATCGCCCCTTATTTAGCAAAATTTATGCTCCTTAATAACAGCTAGTCTCTACTTTCAAAGCCTTCTTTTAGAAACAGGAGCACTTTTTGCTTATTTTACCTATAAAAGTCACTATTGTTGTACTTTTGCTCTAATTTGTTAACGACTTTTTATCGGGAAAATAAAGATTGGATTCTTGAGATCAAGTTTAAGCGGATCTGTAAGATGCGATCTGTAATGCTTGCTAGTTTTTAAGCCTTAACGCTCGGCTTTAAATCTGGCAGGCGATGAGACTGACTTTGTAATAGCTCCTATACCTTGCATAGATTTAGGATTTTGAGCTGTGATTAAGAGATTAGTAGTGAGAAGACTGCTACATAATCTACCTCATAATTCAGATCGATCAAGGATCGCAAAGCCCCACATTTTCATCTGCAGGGCTTTGTTTTTAGCTATGCTGAATCTCAATTAGAAGGCATAGCGGAAGGATGCAGTTAAAGCATGCTCCTTGATATTTGAGGACTTGGTGAAGGTATAGCCTGCACCAACAGAGAGGCGGTTGCCCATCTGAGCCTCAAGACCTAAGGTACCAGCAACGCTTAGGGTATCAACTACGTCAGCATCAACTGAGACCTTGCCGTTATTAGCAGTCACGCCAGTAATATAAGAGTCTGAGGTCCAATCCTTATCACCAAAGGCAGTGATGACGGAGATATCAGCTAGAGGCTTAATATTCCAATCACCATCCTTGATGGTCTTAGAGATAGTGACACCTACAGGTACCTTAACGATATTGCCAGACATATTGTCAGCATTTAATAAGGTGCCGTTGTCACTCTTAACCTTAAAGCCATCAACCTTAGCATGGCTGTAGCGTACGCCTGCATGAGGGGCGATATCAAAGAGCTCGGTATTGAATACATACTTAGCCTTGATACCTGCAGAGAAGACCTTTGAGTCAAAGTCAGACTTTAAGCTACCCTGCTCAACGTCATTGGAGACATGGGTGTAACCGATGTCTGCAAGGACTGAGAGGTTATCTCCTTGATAGAAGCCATAGAGCTCACCACCAAAGAAATCAAACTCGTTTTGAGTGTAGTTAAAGTCGCCCTCACTCTTAGCCTTACCATTACCTACGTGTAAGGAGAAACCTGCACGGAGGTTATAAGGTAGAGCAAAGTCAGTACCTAGGGCTAGACCATAGAGATTGGTCTTAGCACCGTAGTCACTACCACCAATATCAAAGCTATCTGAGGATTGCTTACGATAGAGAGGGGTTACCCATACTGAGGCAGTATCACCATTAACTGCTCCTAAGGAAGAAGCACTCTGGGTGTTAAAGCCTGCACGTTGAGAGACTGCAGTGAAGCCTGCATCATCTGCAAGGAGTGCAACCTGAGGTGCGTAGGATGAGAAGGCATAGTTTGCTAAGGAGCCTATGGCTTTCTTAGCTGCATCAGCGTCTGATTGCTGTAGAGCCTTGGAGATATAGCCTAAGCCGTTATCTTGGGTAGTATCAAAGCCATCACCCGTTGCCTGGGAGATGATGGTGTCCTTAACACTTGAGTCTAAGCCATCAAGTACTGAGGAGGCATCATCCTTAACCTTAACATCGATAATGGTATTGCTATTACTATCTGTATCAATGCTGGCGCTAAATAAGACATTATTAAGATTTATGCCTACACCTGAGCTATTAAGCTTGGTCTTATCCTCATCTAATACAGCCTTATTAAAGAGCTTAACGGTTTGAGCTTTAGCCTTATCAAGGTTTACATCTACACTAGCACCATCAGAGACTGAGATAGTACCGGAGGAAGCAAGATGTACTACAGCTTTGTTATCAGCCTCAGCACTATCAATAGCACTTTGGTTAACAATAAGCTTGGAGTTCTCACCTAAGGTTACCTGAGCTTCAGGTGATGATGAAGGATAAGCTACATCATACTCACTATTAGTCTGATTGCCATTTAGGTATATCTTGGCACCATTGCTAATATCTATGTTTTTATTGAGATAGAGATTAGCGCCAGTTCCGGTAGTCTCAGAGGTACCTGTACCATTTACTACTACTGAATTCTTAAGGACAGCAAGTACTGCATCTGCTGAGGTAAATTCAATACCACCTCCTGCATAGACGTAGGATGGGTCTACCTTTAAGGTACTGCCTAGCTTTAAGAGATTAGCTGCTATTAGCTTGGAGTTATCTGATAAAGAGGTAATACCGTTTAAGGTAATATCACCATTAGCCTGAACAGAGGAGTTTGCAAGGTTCAAGGTACCGACAGTAGTTAAACTGTCATCTAGCACTAAGCTTGAGTTATTAGCTAAGGTTGTTGCACCATTCAAAATAGCAGTCTCAGCCTTTGCATTGGAGCTATCAAGCTTAAATACTGAATCTGCAGT
>CAVHVI010000211.1:0-3099 GCA_963639245.1 Bacteroidaceae bacterium | reverse complement strand
TCTAATTGTTACTTACATAGAAAAAGAAGATAAATAAGTCATTCATAATTTTTCCGTAACTATTCAGCCCCCCCCATTGAGTTTTGAATAGTTTTATGGTTACCGTCCTCCCCAGCGATCATTGATCAATAGTGAATGATGAGAGGGCATACCTGTGTTAAACTCATGACCATAGTATAAAGCTAAGGGACAATAAGTGGAATTCAACGAGTTAAAAGAAAAGCTCAACGATACTCTGCAGAAGCTTAAAACAAAAGTTTCTGACGGAGGGGACTTGCTTGTTGAATTTTTATCCACGACGACTGAACTATTGGTTACACAAAACTCGTCTCTAGCATCTCAAAATAAGGCTGTAGTAGCTCAAAATGAAACTCTAATTGCTCAGAATAAGGCTCAAGGCAAAACAATCGAGGATCTTCAGGGCACAATCAAAGGGCTACAAGAAACCATCAAAGGATTTCAAGAGACTGTCAAAGAATTGCAAAGACAGTTGAACATGAATTCGAGCAACAGCTCGAAGCCATCTTCAACTGATGGATATAAACACAAGAATCGTAGCACCAGAACAAAGTCAGGTAAGAAGCCTGGTGGGCAAAACGGTCATACTGGTGCCAATATGAAGCTCCCGCATGAGCCTGATGAAGTTCAAAAGCATGTTCCTCAGAAATGCAAGAGCTGTCCACATCTAGCAGAGTGCTTAGCCTCAAACAAGGTATTCACCTGTGGTGAAAAACGTTATGAGGTAGAGGCTGTTATTACCACTAAGGTTATAGAGCATCAGGCAATGAACGTTGATGTATGCCCTTGTGGTGAGGAGCAAGAGCTCAAAGGCGAGTTCCCAGATAATATCAAAGCCTATGTACAGTATGGCAATAATGTAACCGTATTGGCAGGTATCCTCAGTACATATGGGGCAGTAAGCTACAGTCGCATACAGGGATTGCTCAACAGCCTATTGGATCTAAAAATCTCTCAGGGAACATTAAAGTCAATGGTATCCCGCTGTGCCAAGATGGTAAATCCTGCCATAGTAGAGATAAAAGACCGTCTTACAGAACTAGCAGTAGTTAACTTCGATGAGACTGGTGTCCGCTCTGAGGGTAAACTCTTTTGGGTACACAACTCATCTAATGGCGAATACACCTACCAAACCATAGGTGAAAAGCGTGGTGTTGATGGCATAACAGAAAACGGAGTACTTCCCAACTTCCAAGGAACAGCAGTACATGACTGTTGGGCTCCTTATTGGAAGTTTGATGGTGTCACTCATGCTATTTGCTGTGCTCACCTATTAAGAGAGCTTAATGGAGCTGCAGAGTTTGAACCAAAGCATACTTGGTCCAAAGCCTTCAAAGAACACCTCTTAAAGATGAAGCAGGAAAAAGAACAAGCTATAGCAAATGGTCAAAATAACCTTACAGAAGCCCAAATAGAGGCCCTTGTGAGGGAATACGACGAAATAATGGCTAAAGCCTGTGAAGAATGTCCTCCACCTGATGAAAATACCTCAGGAAAACGAGGTAGGCAAAAGAAAGGCAAGGTTAGATGTCTTATTGAACGACTCTTGAAGTTCAAGGATGAAGTGTGCCTGTTCATTAAGGACTTTGCTGTGCCCTTTGATAATAATCAGGCTGAACGTGACGTTCGTAATGTTAAAACCAAAGCCAAGGTTTCTGGATGTTTCAGAAGCCGCGAAGGCGCTCAGGATTACCTAGACCTCATGTCATATCTCAGTACTGCCAGAAAACACGGAGTGAGTGCAGTTGATGCATTACGCTCCGCATGCTCTGGCAATCCTGAGATCATTTTTGGCTAGGGGTTCTGAATAGTTACAAAATATCTTGATCGTATTTTTGGGAAAACTCATTATAGGCTGCCCCAAAATCTTCACATTCATGGGATGAAATGCATTCAAATTTTTCATCTGATAAACAATAAGTCACATATGACAGCTTGGGTAAATAGATATCCTCATAAAAATCTTGAAACATGGGATCGCTCACATCATCTGCCAAGTATTCAATATCATCGGCAAAACGATATGCAAGAGTGGTCATCAATAGCATCAACTGACGATCATCAAATCCCTTGGACATAATCGCAGCATCGGTGACAAACTGAGTTATTTTCTTTACATTTAATGCCATTTTTTAGTCATTCCTTAAACATTGTTAGTGTTATTGTCATCCATATCGTTGTCGCTATCTGAACAAATATCAATAGCTATTTCATTACGTCGCTTATGAAATTCATCAAGATCTATAAATCTTTATCTTGACGATCTTTATCTCGAAATTTTTTTTCTAAATTGCTTGTTACTAGCTTTAAAAGAACTTTAAGAATTTCATGATCAACTGGTGGCGCGTTTCGTGTTTGTACAGGACATTTTCTTCTAACCACATCTACAGTTTCTGCAAGTAGAGTTAGCTCGCTTGTTAAAAATGAATCAGGATCTTTGCATATAACATGCATATTAGAATCATTCTTATTTCTATCATCTTCATAGAATGATACTATGGAAGATGTAAATACTGCGGTGGGACAAAAGAACATCATAGACAACAAGATTTTTCCCAATGGCTTCTCTTTGCTGATTAATAGTGTTGTAGCAAAAAGACATAACACAGCTTGCATTGCCAATGGATTTAAGTATTCAGTAAGATTTTCCATAATATCCATAAGCATTGCTGGATATTCGTCTAAATCTTTAGCATATTTTCTTGCACGCTTCCTAGTGGTTCCAACATAAGCTAGCGCAAGCTTAAAGCCCACCATAAAGAATTTCTGAAAAAAATCTTTTCCAATCTCTTCTAGCTCATCTTCTTTTAATTTCAGGTCATTAGCTAAAAAATGGCCATATCTATATGACATTGCAATGCAAAGCAATATTTGCTGACGACGATCCAGCTTTAGGCAAATATCGACAAGTCTATTACTTTCCTGGTCTAATACGCTTTGATCCTTCACAAAATATATGGCGACAACGCGATCTGACCCCGATCAAATTTCCGATAATTGCGAAATTTCCTACAATTCAGGCTAGGTCGCGTGGTTCATTTTACTGCATGATGAGCAATTTTGCGTTTAGGCAACGACGAT
>CAVHVI010000210.1:0-3151 GCA_963639245.1 Bacteroidaceae bacterium | reverse complement strand
AAAAATATCTAAAATTACGTGCCCTCCATCAACATAACGGTAGGATCTAAAACCTCATGCTAATTTCACTAATAGTTACGACATATAACCGCCCAGATGCACTAAGGTTAGTTCTAAAAGCCTTAGATAAGCAAAGCGATCGTGATTTTGAGGTAATTGTTGGAGATGATGGCTCAAGGGAAGATACGGCACAATTAATTAAGAAATTAAAAGATGAGGTAAGCTATCCTTTAATTCATGCCTGGCAGGAGGATCAAGGCTTCCGCCTAGCAAGAGCTAGAAATTTAGCTGCTTTAAAATCCCATGGTGAATATCTAATCTTCTTAGATGGAGATTGTATTCCGCGCCCTAACTTTATTGCAGTGCACCGAAAGCTCATGCAACCTCAGCGTGTAGTCGCCGGCAATCGAGTGCTGCTATCAAAGGAATACACTAAGCTTGTTTTAGAAAACCAAGCAAGCATTGAAGCCAATAGCCTTTTAAAATGGATAGCTCTCTATTTTAAAGGCAATATCAAGCGCTTATTGCCCTTAATAAATTTACGCGGTTATGACTCAAGACTTAGACAAAATAATTCCTGGAAGAAGCTGCGCGGATGTAATTTTGCCCTATCTCGTCAGGATTTTTTTAGTGTAAATGGTTGCGATTCTAGCTTTAAAGGCTGGGGCTATGAGGACTCAGATCTAGCTATACGTCTTATTCACCACGGACTCCACATAAAATCAGGACGCTATGCCTCGGCAGTATTACATCTATTTCATAAGGAGAATGATAGAAGTTTGCAAAAAGAGAATTTGCAGAGACTTCAAGAGCGTATTGACTCTGATCTAGTGCAAGCCTTGGATGGTCTGTCAGAGCTTCAAAATGCACTAAAGCTAAATTAGCCAAATATCTCAGGTTAGTTCATCCTAAGGACGCACTATAACTATGCAGTCTCATGCCTTAAAAAAGCAAAACATAAGCTTTCTATTTAAGAACTTGGTAATTGCATTTAATGCTTTTGCTATCTCTTGGATAATCCAATTTGTGTTATTTGGAAAGCCTTGCTTTCTGATACCAGCATTCTTAATTACTTTAATTGCAATACTCTTTTCTAAAATAAGAGTTGGCCTAAATATTTTAGCTCTGCTCACAGCGCTTTTGTTTCCGGTGAGCAGAACGCTACAAGATGGATTATTGCAGTGGGCCAGTGTAGAAGTCTTAATGACTACCAATATCGAAGAGGCGGTAGGCTTTCAAGGATCTTTGCCAACAGAATTGATAATGCAGGCTATGGCAATTGCGGCAATACTCTTGCTGTTAATCATCTGCAATAAGCATTTAAAATTGGATTTCTCCATCAAAGCACGCCAAAGACTTTTTATCGCAGCTTTTGCAATCGCACCTTTTTTCGTTATCTCTGCGTATAAGACACTAGTCCCAAGAATTAATGATATGCGACAAGCTTATCTTGATCTTACCACAAATGAGGAATTACCCCCCCGAATTTTACAGTAACATCAGTACATTTAAAGCATAATAAGTATGTTGTAGTGATCGGAGAGTCAATGCGTGCAGATATGCTTTCTGCATATGGCTTTGGGCTAAAGACCACACCAAATATTGACTCCATGCCCAAGCAAATGATTGCTAACTTTATTACGCCTGCCCCCTACACCATTGTCTCAATTCCAAGACTTTTAAGCTTAGTCCATGATGATGGAACCATTGAAATACAAAACAATGCCGTGACCTTAGCCAAAGCTGCTGGTTTTAAAACCTACTGGATATCATCTCAAGGCTTTACCGGACAATGGCAGATTGGCGCCAAGAAATTAGCCAATTATGCCGATCAAAATTTCTTTACTCCCATGCAAATAGATGAGCTTTTATTACCAGAAATCGAGCGCGCTCTTGCAAAGGATGAGGCTCAGGTGATTTTTGTTCATATCATTGGCTCTCATGAAAATCCCTGCAACCGTCTTGGCAACTATGATAACAAGTACCAATCTCAAGGAAACAAGCTTTTAAGCTGCTATCTCACAAGCTTTAATCGTACCGATGAATTCATTGCGCAAATCATCACCATGCTCAAAAAGTACAGCAAACGTGATTATTCTCTAATGTACTTCTCAGATCACGGGCTAAATTTCGTAAAGGACGGTGATGGTTACTCCCTAAAAAGAGATCCTTGCATCAAACAAAGCTACGAAGCTCCATTTTTCATAACCTCAGGAGATCTGACTAAAACTACTGTCTATAACGTCTTACGCAGTGGCAATAGCCTTATGAACTTTTTCCCCACTTGGCTTGGCGTCACCACCGATAAAACTCCAGATGGATATGACATCTTTAGTGCCCCCAATGATGATCCTATGGTTATGGGATATGATGAGTTTTTACATCCCTATCGATCTCTTAAAGAGGGCATAACAGCAGATGAAATGGCAAAGGCCGTAAAAATTAAAGATTAATCCTTGTTAAACAAGGATATTTTAACTAAATTCTTTCATCAAAGCTTAATTTATCAACCACCTCTCCTCGCAGGTTATAAAGAGTAATGGCATCCTCATCCATAAATGCAAAGCCTGCTTGGGTACCGCCCTTAGGAATAGTGGTAGAGCCTGGATTTACGTTAATTACTCCAGAAATTTTTTTAAAAATTCCGGCTACATGGGTGTGCCCTGATAAAACAATATCTCCCTTTAAAAGCCCCATGCGTTCACGCTCTTCTTCAGTTTCATAGCGATAAAGATGACCGTGAGTGAGCATCACCCTAACAACTTCATCCTTACGCGGGATCAGGAGCCAGCCATAGGGTGCGGTGCAAGGAAAAGGAAACACCATCTGATCTACTTCACTGTCACAATTTCCGCGTACGGCAATGATCTTATCTTTATAAGCTGCAAGCTGCGGTGCCACATCCATAGGAGAATAGCTTGAGGGGATCTTATTGCGCGGACCATGATTTAATAGATCGCCTAATAACACCAAATAATCACATTTTAGCTTTTCAAAAAAAGATAAGGCCTGCTGTAGCTCTAAGCTACCCCCGTGAATATCGGATAAAACGAGATAACGCATAAAACATCCCCAAATAAAAAATTGCGCTCATGCATCATACTTCAAAATGAACCTTATCTCATCTTAACCGTATGATGCCCTATTACAG
>CAVHVI010000209.1:0-3157 GCA_963639245.1 Bacteroidaceae bacterium | reverse complement strand
CAGTAGCATCAGATGCATTAGCAGCAGACACACTAGCTGAGGCCATAATCATTGCCAGAAAAGCATTCTTTAAAATAGCTCTATACTCAGCCAACAAAAACTTAATTGCACCACGCGTTTGCTTCATAAGAAAATCATCTCCGAAATAAAAGTGACAAAAATAGGATCTGCTGAACGCTCTTCTTCAAGATCTGTATATCAACATACAAGCATAATTTTTTTTATGCGAGGCTACATACATAAAGCATACATATGAACTACGACTACAAAAAAAATGCTAAAAAAAACGTACTTTCAAGCTTAATGCATGCTTGGTGTTAGATGTGAAAGCCTCATCACAAATTAGCCTAAACTCATTCTGTCTGAGCTTTTTGCTTATCTATTTTTGTCACTATCTTTCTTATTGCTCATCTAGTTTTGCGTGATCGTCTAAATAAATCTTTAAACCTAGCATCTCACCAATAAACAAAAATGGCTTATAAATCATCTTTACAAGCCATCAATATACTCTCTAAAAATTATTTAGCGCTACTACGTCTTCGCGTCGTACTCCTAGCAGTGCTCTTTTTAGTAGTACTTCTCTTAGTAGTCTTCTTTTCCTCAGGAGGGATCTCCCAAGTCCTGGCCTCATCGTTATAGAAGCACACAAAACCAGTAGGCTTACCATCCTTAACCGAAATCAAATACTGCTTTTTAGATTTACGCGAGAAACGAACCTCTGTTGGATTACCCTCAGGATCAACCTCTGGTGCATCTGCCAAATAATAGAACTTAGGAGATAACCTATCGCGGAAACGCTTAAGCTCAGATACCAAAGGAGCCCTAGTCTCTCGAACCTTAGGGAAGTTATGGGCTGCAAGAAAAATACCGGAGGCGCCATCACGCAACACGAAATGCGAACCCTCAGTTGTACAAGGTAGCTCAGGCAGATCGACAGGATCCTCCTTAGGAGGTGCAACCAAGCCTGATTTTAAAATCTTACGGGTATTGCCACAATCCTTATTGGTACAGGCCATATACTTACCAAAACGGCCTTCCTTAAGTACCATGGTTCCACCACAGCGATCGCATACGATCTCAGGGCCTTTTTCTATCTCAGATGAGAAATCGCCATCTACTAGCTCATTGCCATCGCATTTTGGTGAGCCACAAATATAAAGCTTCTTATGATCATCGATAAGATAGGCATTCATCACGGAGCCGCAGATTGGACAGCGAGGTGCATTACGTAAAAGCTCGGCCTCCTGCTCCTCAGTTAAATTCTTGCCCTTATTATCAATTGCCTTAAGATTTAAAGTCTTCTTACAGCGATCGGCAGCTGCCACCGATTTATCATAATAGCCAAGGCAAGCTAAAAAGACTCCAGTCTTACCTGACTGTATAGCCATATGGTACTTGCCACACTCAGGACATAAAATCTTAGTCTCGACGGGATGATTCTCAGGCATACCACCATCTTTGGCAGGACGCTCGGCATCCTGCAGGGTCTTTTCAAAATGCCCATAGAAGTCATCTAAGGATTGCTCCCAATCAGCATTACCCTGCGCGATATCATCTAATTGATCCTCAAGCTTCGCGGTAAACTTAGGATCCATAAGTGAGGTAAAGGAATAGCGCAATCTATCCGTTACGATCTCACCCATGGGCTCAGCGTAAAACCTACCATGATCGATCTTGACATAGCCTCTGTCTTGAATAGTGGAGATAATGGCTGCATAGGTTGAAGGACGACCAATGCCATCCTTTTCAAGCTGACGCACCAAGGTTGCTTCAGAAAAACGAGCAGGAGGTTGGGTAAAATGCTGCAAAGGATTTAGCTTTAATAGTTGCAAGGTCTCGCCTTCATTTAGATCAGGCAAAAGCACATCATCCTGCTTTCCTGCAGACCATACTCTACGGAAGCCATCAAACAGTACATGACGACCATTTGCTTTTAAAGTGTAATCCCCAGCATCCACGCTTACAGTTGAGCTCTCAAAGATGCAATCTGCCATTTGACAGGCAAGATAGCGGGCATAAATAAGCTTATATAGGCGCTCTTCATCTCTATCTAAGCCAGCAGGTTCAACCTCAGGGTGAGAGGGACGAATTGCCTCATGCGCCTCTTGAGCACTTTCCTTTGACTGATAGTAATTAGGCTTTGACGGTACATATTTATCGCCATAATCCTTGGAGATAATGCCACGTGCTGCATCAATGGCGTCAGCTGACAAATTAACACTGTCAGTACGCATGTAGGTAATAAAGCCACGCTCATATAGATGCTGCGCCACATTCATGGTCTTTTTAACACTAAAGCCTAGACGCTGATTGGCAGTTTGCTGCAAGGTTGAGGTTGTAAATGGAGGATTGGCGTGTGCCTTTTGCTCCTTAGATTCAATTGAAGCAACCTTGAATATAGAATTTTGCAAGGCGCCCAATACATTATCAGTCTCAGCTTTATTATGCAAAGCAAGCTTTTTACCCTTAAAGGATGCTAGCTCTAAGGCTAAACCACCACCTCTTGAAGTTTTAGTATCAGCCCCAATAGTCCAATACTCCTCAGGCTTGAAAGCTCTGATCTCACGCTCTCTATCAACGATGAGCTCAACTGCAACTGACTGCACGCGACCAGCTGAGAGTCCCCTTGCCACCTTCTTCCACAAAAGCGGTGATACCATAAAGCCTACAACACGATCTAAGAAACGTCTTGTCTGCTGAGCCTTGACCATATTCATATCAATACGGCCAGGATTTTCAAAGGCCTTGGCAATGGCTTTTTTAGTGATCTCTGGATATTTTACGCGCAGATATTTGTCGTCACTGCCACCTAAAACTTCACGCAAATGCCATGCAATGGCCTCTCCCTCGCGGTCCAAGTCGGTTGCAAGATAGATTTTATCAGCAGTCTTTGAAAGCTTCTTAAGCTCGGCAACTACCTTTTCCTTGCCAGGCATAATTTCATAATCAGCCTTCCAATGATTGTTAGGATCAATACCCATGCGTGTAAACAAGGCCTTGTTTTTATCCTCAGCAGACTTTTTACGCGTGGTTTTCTTAGTCGCAGCTGCCTTTTCTGCACTACTTGCTGCAGAGGGCAGATCGCGGATATGACCTACAGAAGCCTTAACAATATAATCGCTTCCCAAATATCCGTTGATAATGCTTGCCTTGGAGG
>CAVHVI010000208.1:0-3165 GCA_963639245.1 Bacteroidaceae bacterium | reverse complement strand
ACTAAGACCAGTATCTCTTTCACATGCGGACTTATTACCTTTAGGATGGTCATGCTGCCATCTTGAGATAATCGTAGCGTTGTCATGTGAAGGATCATCTCCCCAGTACTTCAAGATTGTGTGATAACTAATGCCTGTAGCAGTAGCGCACTCAGCTTTGGTACCATAAAGATTTGCCTGTCGCCATTCTTTTATTGCAAATTCTTTTTCCTTTGCCTTTTTAAAAGCTCCATCTTTATTACGCCAATTACCATTAGGATCGTCTACATTTTGTACAAGACGTCGAATCTCTAAATGCTTTGCTCGTGATCTTCCATTACGTTTATTTTTCTTGATCTCAAATCCTACAAGGTTTGAGATTGATTTGATCGGAAAGGTCTTATAGGAAGGTTGGTAAAAAGTTGTTACCGCTTTTTCGGCTTCGTCATATAAGAAAGGGTTCTCCCTACTGCCTTCAATGGAATTAAACTTATCTACTAAAGCATCTAATTCCTCTAAGACTACTTCCTTAGGAATACCACACTTTAAAGCATAGACAGCAAGCATTCCTACACAAAAATAGCGATGTCCGATTGAATACTCTTGGAAGACTCGTTTCTTAAAAGCTTCATATATCCATTGCTTTAAGAGATAAGTGTTTCTTGGCTGTTTCTCGACTACTCTTCGCTGATACCAGTCAGGATATTTCTCCTTTGCTTCATCTAAGCTCATTTCGGACTTATAACGACAATTTTGCTCTGTAATTCCAAGACATTTATCGTCATCTTTGAAATTGTGCGTCAAATCCTCAAAATCCCAAGTTTTACCAACTCGATAGCAAGTTACAGGATAGCCCTCACCAAGCTTAGTAAGAGAGCCTACGATGCGATAAGCCTGAGTAACACCTGAATACTGTCTTGGATCATGACTTGTTCCTGTATCTTTTCTAGCCGTCTCTGCAGGTGCTTTATCAGAAGTGAAGTTGTTCCAACAGCAACGTATTAAGGCATCTTTGCAGTTCTTAAGGGCTCTACGGTTAGGTGGATAGGCAGGATAGGGCTCATTGGCTACATAGTACAGATGCAAGCCTGTACCGCTGTTTACGATAAAGGTAGGACAAGGAGGAAAACCTGGTTCCCACTTAAGATGGGATAATTGAGATATTAGGGCATCTAGGTGTCTTACGTATACATAATCTAAGTCAACTACCAAAGCATAGATGTATCTGCAATTCTTGGAAAGAGCTTTACGACCATAGAAAACACAGGGAGCTACGAACGCAAAGTTACTCTTTGCATAATCTAGGAAGAAGTCCTCTTTTCTATCCTGCGTAATAATAGTATTGGTGACACGTTTTGTATTGTTTTCTGCATGAATCACTATGGGATTGCCTATACCTGTAGTGGTAGAGCTGTCTACACCGTTTGGCTCAAAGTCATGACAAAAGAGCTCGGAATAAAAGGTCTTGGCATCAACCTGTTTATAACATTCCTGTAGCAATGCCTCCTTTCGCAGGTACTCACTATACAACTGCTTACTATAGACAGGCTTTTGACCAGACTTCTTTGAGGACTTTGCAGACATTATCCAGAATTCCTTTAGTTATTTAACAGGGAGTTATTAAAAGAAAGTGAGTCCCAATCCTCCCCGCCCACCACCCCAGTGCGTACTTAGGTGGCGTATATTAAACAATGAAGAAAATGCAAGTTTTTTAAATTTTGATCATTTTATAATCTTTTCCCTTTGCTTACAATAAGGTGTTTTTATTATATAAATAAACTGAGTTTTGAAATGATACTGACAATTGGACATACAAAGGGTGGGGTGGGCAAATCTACGCTTGCAATTCAGATTGCGACATTCTTAAGGATTAATGGATGTGAGAGGGTATGGTTAGTTGATGGGGACCAACAGAGATCTACCTTATCTGCTATTACTGTGAGAAATAACGATCCAGAGCAGAGGTTTACTATTGCTTGCTCTAGCTATCCTGATGGTAAGGCTTTACTTAGTCAGGTTAAGTCTCAGATGGGTATTTGGCAGCACATCATTATTGATGTAGGGGCGACTTCTTCTATGGGGTTAGCTTCTGCGTTAATGGTTACGGATAAGCTACTGATACCTGTAGTACCTAGAGGATTTGACCTATCTGCATTACAGGATTTACAGGGAGTAATGAATCAAGCTCGCTCCTTTGGAGCAGAGTTTCAAGCTTTAGCTTGTCTATCCTGTGCTGATACTAGGGGTAATGGTAATAATGATGAAGCTATAGAGAATATTAGCTCTTATCCTGATATTACCTATACAGGAGTAGCTATTGCAGATAGAAAGGCTACTGCTATTGCGTCTACCTTAGGTTTGTCGGTGTTTGAGACAGCTACTAAGGATGTAAAGGCTTGTAATGAGATAAGCGCCTTGATTAAGGCAATTTATGAGTAAAAATATGTAATGTTATTTAACTTATATGTTTTTATTTACTTTAAATAACAGGATATAAAATCATGGCTACTACAAAGAAAAGCACAGCAAAAGAAACTAAAGAAACTGCGGAGAAAGATACTAAGACCACTACCAGAGCGTCAAAGGGTAAAACTACCACTACTACAGCATCCAAGAGTAAGACTGCAAAGAGCGATGCTACTGCAACGTCTAAGGCTACTAAAGCAAAGAAGACTAGCTCTAAGACTATGAATATAGCTGAACAGCTAGCTAAGGCTAAAGAGCAGAACGACAACAGCACTGGCGGAGCGGTAAATATAGAGCAGGCTGACACTGATGCTGTGTTAAATGAATACTCACCAGAGGCACAAGAGTTTATTCAAACAGGTACAGTTGTTGCTCAGGAGACAACTACTCAAGCTCAAGAAGTAGAGCCTCAGGAGCAAACGCAAGAGCAGGAACAAGTAAAGGCTGAACAAGCAGAGCCAGAGTCTGAAAAGAACGGAAGAGGCCGTCCTAAATCTACTATCAAGAAGAAGAAAATCCTAATCTATCTGCCTGAAGAGCTTGTAGAACGACTAGATAAAATCGTGCAGGAAGCAGGGCAGTCTAGAGTTGGATATATACAGAGAGCTGTTACTACAGCAGTTAAGCTATCTGAGAAAGAATAACCGTATGAGTGCAGAAGTTGTTTAGCACTAAACGGCTTTTTTGAACAAGCAAAAACAAGTAAGATAACTTACATTA
>CAVHVI010000207.1:0-3171 GCA_963639245.1 Bacteroidaceae bacterium | reverse complement strand
ACATTTATGGAGCGCGGTGTTTCATTTCTTAAAGAGCTTGGGGAACTTAGAGAATTTTCCTGCAAAAAGGCATTTGGATCTTGAGCACTTTTATTGATATTTTGATAATAATTAGAGCCTGAAGATACATTAGCACCTTGATTTATTTGATTTTCGTCTAAGGACCTTTGCTCATTATATTCCTGCAGTAGCTGGCGTTTTTTCTGCTTTAACGCCTCATCTCCGGGACGTCCCTTGAGGGACTCGCCTGGGGCAAAGTACAGCGGACGTTCTGTATCCTGTGCAATTTGCTCGTATCTTTGTAAAAGCTCAGGTGGAAGCTCAGGCTCCTCATCTACAGGGATGGATGCAATTTCTGCATTATTTTCAAAATCCTCTCTTAGCTCTTCTTGCTCTTTCTCATATTCAGGCAGACTTTGCTCAACATTTTGCTCCAAAGCATCCTGATTTATCATATCTTGAGGATAGGATTGGGGGGTGTTATTTATTATTTGAGAGTCAGCAGGGGTTACCGTATTTTTGATAGGTTCTTTTGGTACAGCGGTACTGTTTACATCGTAACTTACATTTGATGAGCTTGTGTTTTCATGATTTGGAGCCATTTCATTTATAATTTCGTCTTTTAAGAAATGAGCATTATCAAAATCATGGGAGGTTAAATCCTGTGGTAATGAGACATCCTCCCCAAAGGATTGAATATCCAACGGGGCGCTAGCCTTGTTCAGATCATCAGTAGCTATATTAGCTTGAGGCTCTTCATAGTGAGTATCAGCTACTGAATTTACAAAATTAGTGGCATCTTTTTCTTGGAGCTCGTGTAAACTCACGTCAGATGATGCACTGTTAGGTAGATCCTGATTGATTTGAGCAGTGGAAATATCAGGTTGATATGCGGTTTTGTCTTGCAAATTATCCAAATTTTGCGTTTTAGATGTTTGCTCGTCGATAGGATTGCTCATGACTGCCCCGTAACTTTATTGACTGATTTACAGACTATAACATCAAATAAGGCCTCAGGCAGTAAAAAAAGCGTGAGCTAAATATAAATAGAGTTTTGTATATGATCAAATTAGCAAAGCATGTGATCAAGTTAGCGAATGTAACTAAAACCTACATTCTTGATAATAAGCAGGAAGTACAGGCCTTAAAGGGGATCGATCTTGAGATTAAACAAGGTGAAATCTTTGGCGTGATCGGACTCTCTGGTGCTGGTAAATCTACACTTATTCGTATTATCAATATGCTCGAGCGTCCATCCTCTGGATCGGTTTTTGTGCTAGATAGAGAGATGACTGCGCTTAATGAAAAGCAGCTTCGAGATGCGCGCCGTGAAATTGGAATGATCTTTCAGCAGTTTAATTTGCTTTCATCATTAACTGTAGCTGACAACGTAGCCTTTCCTTTGATGCTAGGTGCTAAGGTTGATAAAAAGGCAGTGCGCGTAAGAGTGCTTGAGCTTTTAAAGATGGTGGGGCTTGAGGATAAGGCCGATGTTTTCCCATCGCAGCTATCAGGTGGTCAAAAGCAGCGTGTGGGTATTGCTAGAGCCTTAGCAACTAATCCTAAGATCCTACTTTGTGATGAAGCCACCTCGGCACTTGATCCTAAGACTACTTCATCAATTCTTAAGCTTTTGCTAGAGCTTCGTCAAAAGCTGGGGCTTACCATAGTGATCATCACTCACCAGATGGAGGTTATCAAAGGCTGCTGCGATAGAGTTGCGGTAATTGACGGTGGTGTGATCTCGGAGATGGGATCTACCTTGGAGATTTTCTCAACTCCTAAGCAGGATCTTACTAAGCGTTTAGTATCGGCGGCGGTACGTCATGATGTACAGGAGCTTTTGGAGAGCAGAGTCTTCCACGATGAATATAGGAGTGGAGATAAGCTTTGCGTAGAGCTAATGTTTTTAGGTAAAAAGGCCAATGATCCGGTGATCGTGGATGTTTCTTTGGCTACTCAAACGGCAATTTCAATTTTGGGTGGATGTATCAACCATATTCAAAGTGAGCCTCTGGGTATTTTGGTAACAGAAATTGTAGGTAGCAAGGAAAAAATTGATGCAGCCTACGCCATGTTGCAAGAAAGAGTATTTAAGGTAACCAAATTGGGCTATGAAAGCCCTGATGAGGAGGCTTAATCATGATATCCAATTTGCTTTTATCCATGGGATTTTCTAACACTGCCGCTAAAATTACAGAGCTTTTGGTAAATGGCACCATCGATACTCTCTATATGGTGCTGTTAGCTACCTTTGTCTCAGTGCTCTTAGGTGTTCCTCTTGGAGTGATACTTTTAGTAACCTCCAAAGGCTATTTTTGGTCTTCACCTAGGTTTTATCAGATCTTAGGTGCTACCGTAAATGCCTTACGCTCAGTTCCTTTCATCATCTTGATGGTGGCAATCATACCGTTGACTAAGTTTTTAGTAGGAACCTCTATAGGAACTACAGCTGCCATTGTTCCTTTGACGGTATCTACAGTACCTTTCTTAGGTCGTTTGGTGGAAACTTCTTTGCGTACGGTACCTTATGGCTTAGTTGAGGCTGCGCTTTCCATGGGAGCCTCTCCTTGGCGCATCATATCGCGTGTATTGTTACCTGAGTCTATGCCTGAGCTAGTACAGAATGTTACTTTGACCTTGATCGTTATCATTGGTGCTTCAGCCATGGCCGGTACCATTGGTGGTGGCGGTTTAGGTGATATTGCTATTCGTTATGGTTATATGCGTTTCCAAGCAGGGATCATGCTTACGACAGTTATCATATTGATAGTGATGGTGCAGATAGTTCAGTGGATAGGTGATTTTATTTCACGTAAGGTTGATCATCGCTGATCTCGATATTTGTCATCAGTTTATGATCTAGCAGATCTCTTTAAAATTCCCTTCAAACTAAAAAAGTTGGAGGGGATTTTTTTATTTAAAGTAGACATTTTAGATGCTAAGATAGCATTGAAAGCATCATGGAATGAGTAAAATAAGGCGTCCTTGTTAGGGCATGGAGCACCCTTTGCTTTTGTTGGAGAAAATGGATCATGCACGATAAGAATATTGATTATGCATCCTTAAAGGGACTGCCTGTAGGTAATACCTATTTTGACGAAATTGTAGCGGATAAGCTCTATTACGTGGATAAGACTCCTTATATTAAAAAGGTATTTAAGGATAACA
>CAVHVI010000206.1:0-3178 GCA_963639245.1 Bacteroidaceae bacterium | reverse complement strand
TTTCAATCCCCTGCTCTACCGACTGAGCTATCTGGGCAACGGCGGCTATTATTCCATTAAATTATTAAGCTGTCAACTTTTTTTTGATTTTTCTTAAAAAAAATCCCGCACTCTGGCGGGATCGTGATTAATAAGCCTAAGTCTTAGTTACTATATTTGCCGTGGCAGTTCTTATATTTAAGGCCTGAACCACAAGGGCAAGGATCGTTTCTGCCAATATGCATGCTTTCATAGATCTTATTTTGCTCACGCATTTGAGCTTCCTTCTCAGCCTCTGCTTGGGCCTCCTTTTCAGCCTGCTCCTCCTCAGGAGAGCGCAGTCTTACCTGAATGCGGCACAGCAAGGAAACTACCTGATACTTTAAGTTCTCAAGCATCTCAGAGAAGAGATTGAAAGATGCGATCTTGTACTCGCTCTTAGGATTCTTCTGCGCATAGCCCTGCAGACCAATGCCCTGACGCATATAATCCATAGCAGCCAAATGCTCCTTCCAAAGATTATCGATGCACTGTAGCATGACGCTCTTCTCAAGGCTCTTGCGGTTATCATCACCAATAACCTCGCACTTGGTCTTATAGTTTTGCTTAACAAGCTCAATGATCTTAGCGCGAATGTCAGCCTCAACTAGCTTGTCATTCTCCTGCATCCACTGCTTAACAGGAGCTACGGTTAAGAAGTTAGCAAGCAGACGCTTTTCAAGCTCATCCATCTTCCAGCTCTCAGGCAAGGAATTAGGCTCGATATATTTATCAATGACGCCATTGATAACATCACCAAAGATAGTTTCAATGGTCTCAGAGATATCCTCGCCATCTAAAAGGGCATTACGCTCCTCATAGATAACCTTACGCTGCTGATTGGCAACATCGTCATACTCAAGCAGGCTCTTACGAATATCAAAGTTACGAGTTTCAACCTTGCGCTGAGCAGATTCAATGGCACGGGTAATAAACTTATGCTCAAGAGGCTGTCCATCCTCCATCCCCATGCGCTTCATGAAGTTCTTAAGCTTCTCAGAACCAAAGAGCTTCATCAAATTGTCATCCATGGATAGATAGAAGCGTGAGGAGCCAGGATCGCCTTGACGACCAGCACGACCACGAAGCTGATTGTCGATACGGCGGGATTCATGGCGTTCAGAGCCGATGATGTGCAAGCCACCTGATTTGACCACTGTATCATGACGCTCCTGCCACTCTTTTTTCACGCGCTCAATCTCAGCGGCACTAGGATTTTCACCCAAAGCTGCAATATCGGCCTGTAAATTGCCACCTAAGACAATATCAGTACCACGACCTGCCATATTAGTAGCCACGGTAACAGTACCAGGACGGCCTGCCTGAGCTACGATATGAGCTTCCATCTCGTGGAATTTAGCATTTAACACCTGATGCGGGATCTTTAAGGCATCAAGCATGGAGGAGAGCTTTTCAGAATTTTCAACGCTGATGGTACCAACTAGCACGGGGCGACCTTCGGCCACAGTCTTTTTGATATCCTCAATAATAGCCTTGTACTTTTGGTCCTCAGTAAGATAGATAAGATCAGGCATATCCTTTCTTATCATAGGCTTGTTGGTTGGTAGCACCACTGTACGCAAGCCATAGATCTGCTGGAACTCGTAAGCCTCGGTATCGGCAGTACCAGTCATACCAGCAAGCTTCTTATACATGCGGAAGTAATTTTGGAAGGTAATGGATGCAAGAGTTTGGTTTTCGGCACGAACCTCACAGCCCTCTTTTGCCTCAATTGCCTGATGCAAGCCATCAGACCAACGACGGCCCTGCATCTTACGACCAGTGTGCTCATCGATGATCACGATCTGACCGTTATCAACCACGTAATCCACATCACGCTTAAATAAGGTATGAGCACGCAAACCTGCCATTACATGGTGTAAGAGCACGATGTGACTTGAGGAGAAGAGCTTATCACCATCAGGCATCAAGCCTGCTTCAATGAGCAGACGTTCAATCTTTACCTGACCACGCTCAGTAAGGTAAGCCTGCTTTAATTTAAGATCTAAGGTGTAATCACCGTCACCGGTGTAATCCTCAGTATCCTCTTTTTCTTGGAAGATAAGACCAGGAATGAGCTTATCTACAGCATAATAAAGCTTAGAGTCATTATCAGAGGCGCCGGAAATAATTAAAGGGGTACGAGCCTCATCGATTAAAACGGAATCCACCTCATCAACTAAGGCATAGTTTAATTTGCGCTGTACTCTCTGATCGGCAGTATAAGCCATGTTATCGCGCAGATAATCAAAGCCAAACTCATTATTAGTACCGTAGGTAACATCGCAGGCATAAGCAGCGCGCTTTTCCTCAGGATTCATGCCCGGGACGTTAACGCCAACCGTCATGCCAAAGAAGGAATAGAAAGGACGAGACCAGTCACAGTCACGGCGAGCAAGATAGTCATTAACGGTAACTACATGTACACCCTCACCTGATAAGGCATTTAGATAGCAAGGGAGTAAAGCGGTAAGGGTCTTACCCTCACCTGTTTTCATTTCGGCAATCTGATTGGCATTAAGCACCATGCCACCCATAAGCTGCACATCAAAGGGGCGCAGACCTAATGTTCTCTTTGCAGCCTCACGAGCTGCGGCAAAAACATCAGGCAGAATGTCATCGACAGTCTTTCCTTCCTTAAGCTTAGCTCTGAACTCCTCAGTGAGCTTAGGGAAATCCTCATCTTTTAAGACCTGATATTTAGGCTCAAGATCATTGATAGTTTTGACAATTTTCTTTAGCTTTTTAACGATGCGCTCGTTACTGCTACCGATAATTTTTGTGACAATGGTGGTTACGAACATAATGCTTACTTAACGTAATAATGCGGGGCTTATTCCCCTATATTGGCATATTAATTTTTAAGCTTTCTTCCTAATATAGAGATTAAGCATCCTTATATATTAAGAACAAGAGGGGCAACATGCCTGATCAAATTTCAATTTGTAGATGATAACTTAATTTAGCAGTGTTTGCCTGAAAATAAGCATCATTGCTTTAAGAAATGGGGGCTTTTTTGCAATTTACAAGTAAAAAAGGGCTTTTAAGACTGACTTGTAAAATTTAGGGCATAAAAAAAGCGCCTCAAGGCGCTCTCTTCATCTATCTGGAGCGGGAAACGGAGCTCGAATCCGCGACCCTAACCATGGCAAGGTTATGC
>CAVHVI010000205.1:0-3189 GCA_963639245.1 Bacteroidaceae bacterium | reverse complement strand
GCTATTGACTTTATTTTTGTAACATCTAAGATGCGCTTCACCAATTTTTATCTTTTCATGGATACTGATAAATGGATAATAAGAAAAATGCATCCATGAGATTTTCAAATCTCATCACTTTTTTAGTACTAGGAATTTTAGAGGCCTCTTGGGCTCCTATGGTTCCCTTTGTTAAAAACCGTTTTGCCTTATCTGAAGAGCAACTAGGTTGGCTTTTACTCTGCACAGGTGTTGGTGCTGTTTGCTTTTTGCCGATCTCAGGCTTTGTCACCTCACGCTTTGGCGCAAGACTATGTGCCCGCGTATCAGGCATCTTAATGGGACTGGCCTTACTTACTATTGCGCTCTCACCTCTAGTGCCTCTTACCGCCATCTGCCTCTTTATCTTCGGTGCTATGACCATCAGTCTTGATGTCTCTGCCAATGTCAATGGCATCATCGTTGAACACTTAAATGAACGTCCGCTGATGTCAGGCTTTCATGGAGGCTACTCACTAGGTGCGCTCTTAGGTTCCTTTGGTTGCTCTTTGCTACTTACTATCGGTCTCTCCCTACCGATCACCGCCGGCATTGTGCTCTTTATTGCCCTTTTCATGGTGATCTTCTGGTGTAAGGATCTCATTGCCGATATCAAGGCCTATGAAAACGCCGATGCCAATAATAAGAAAGATGAAGATTCAGCTCCTGTAAGCAAGAGCCGCTTTATTCCACCTCTAATTATTCTTATAGGCTTTTTAAACTTTATCATGTATGGCGCTGAAGGCTCTGTTATGAACTGGTCTGCCGTATTTGCCCATCAAGAGCGCGGTCTATCTCTTGAATACGCAGGCTTTATTTACTCAGCCTTTGCTATCACCATGACTGCCTCAAGACTATTTGGAAACAAGATAGTTACCAAGTTTGGCCGTCGCCGTACCGTGGTTATTGGTGGCATTATGGTATCACTAGGATTTTTTATGACCTTAGTACCAGTTCTTTCCATCACCATCGCAGGCTTTGCCTTAATTGGTCTTGGAACCGGTAATATCGTGCCACAGATAGTGTCCTTTGCAGGTACCGTGAAGGGTTATCCTGTGCACAAAACTATTGCAGTTATCAATGCCATTGGTTATTCAGGAATTCTCTGTGCCCCAGTTGGAATTGGCTTTATCGCAGAGCATCTATCAATTGCAGGCGCCTTCTGCATCATTGGCATTCTCACATTGATAGTTGCTACTGTTAACTTCATCATCATGCGTCCGCAATCACCAAAGAAAGCATAAGATTGCCTTTAGCCTTGAATTAGGATCATGCATTTAGCTGCTATGTTAAAAAGCATAGCGGTTTTTTTAGTCTTTTCTTTACTCACAGAACAAGCCATAAGATAAATGGCAAACATCACCACTCAGGATAAGCTTAGAAACCAGCCTTAATCCACCTCACAGCAAGCGATCTCAAAGCCCCTAAACACCAAGATCACCTTTTTAAGCTTAGGGATATCCCTTAAATCACTCTGACTGCAATAGCGCTCAAGCTGCTCTCTTGCATCATTTACCGCCTTGTCAATTAATCCTGAATAGCAATTAGCCTTTGGCAAATATTTAAACTCAAACACATAAGAGCAATGCTCTTTACTCTTTGCAAAAAACACCAGATCGGTGTATCCCTTGGCCCTACCAAAGGCCTCAGCCTCCGCTCTTACTGCATAATCATTTGAAAAGAATAGTGAGCTTTGAAATAGGGTTACAAAATCACTCTCTCTTAAATGGGCACTACGGTGGATGCCGTTAGTAGAGTTGAACTTATCACAAACAATACTGATAAATTGCTGAGGATTTCCTGCTAAAAGCTCACGATAGGAGGCCTCGAATTCGTTTTTATAAAAGCTTACTGAGGAGAGCTTTAAAATACGCTGACAGTAATAATCGTAAAATTGTTGCCCTATCACCCTATTTGGGATCACAAGAGCATTGCCATCCTCAGAATAAGTTAAGTAGCCCAAATAGATAAGAGCTGAGAGCAGGTCCTTTTTTGAGAGCTTATCCTTAGCATTAAGATTAATTGCCGCTGATATGCTTTCAAAATTAATGCTCTTGCGCAAAAGACTATTTCTTATTACCTCTTCAAGCTCATCAGGATCGGCAAACTTTAATATGCCATCGATTTTGGATAGATCTGAGGACACCGCTGGATCTAAAAGATCATCAGGCTCCTCACCCTCATCGCGCAAATGTAAGAGATAATAAAGCGCCATCGAGGAATTAAAGACAGAAACATGAGATCTGCGATTAAATTTGTAGCCGTTATAGTAAGCGCGCATCCTTTCAATGATCTCAGCGGTACTTCTTCCAAGCTGCTTTAAATCTATGAGCTCAGATATTAAAGATTTAACCTCAGCTTCAGTAAAGCCAAACATCGCAACAAATTTTTTATTAGTGGAAATATTTAAGGCGATGTTAAAGCCTGAGGTCATAGAATCTAAGGAGATGGAGGTAACTCCTGTGATAAATACTCTATCTATGCAGGTATTCGTTGCGCTTTTTAGCTTTGAGTAGAAATCCTTAATAAAGCCTTCATTGCTGGTGTATCGCTGAAACTTGACCTTATCACTTGCTAAAAGCTCATTCATCGATTGATCATATTCATCGATCATGACGTAGACTTTTTTGCCCGTGATCGGGGTTACTGCAATGAAAAAGTCATTTATGAGCGCTGCTGGGCTCTGATAATTTTTAGTTAAAACCGCCTCTGCAGTTTTTATGGGATATCTTATTAAAAACTCTGAAATGGCATTTTTGACTGCCAAAATATAGTTTTCAATGACATCACCTGATGAATTTCCTGAAAAATCAAAATTCAGCACATAAAAGGAGCTTGCAAGTGCAGTCTTATGCTCATGGATCCAGGTACCTTGGAAGTTTCTATCAAAGCTTGGCTTTAGCGCAAGATCGTAATAGGCCTTGAGCGTATTTAAAAACATCGTTTTGCCAAAACGACGCGGGCGCAAAATGATGGGATATTTTGAATCACAAAGTTCTAGCTCTTTTATATATTGAGTCTTATCAATATACACATAATTGTCCGCGACCATTCCTGGGAAAAAGGCGTAGCCATATGGAACCTTTTTGTATGCTCTTAGATCTGCTGACATGCTGTAAATTCTTAGCCTGAAGCTCTGATAACTTTATTTAATCCTCATCTATTTCCATA
>CAVHVI010000204.1:0-3203 GCA_963639245.1 Bacteroidaceae bacterium | reverse complement strand
AATAACCAGTTGAATCGTACTGCTTACGCAATAACAGTACGATTATGGTATCAATAAAATATAGCAAAGATAGTGCTTAAAGGAACTTCACAATCTCATCTAAGGACTTCTTATTGGTGTGATTAGGAAAAGGCTCTGCATCTTTTGCCGCATAGCCTACACACATTAAAAGTACTGCATGCTCATTTTCAGGAAGCGCGAAGGCCTTTTCAACCTTGGAATTGGCAAAAAGATTTATCCAGGCTGTTCCAAGATCAAGCTCAGTTGCCTGAAGCATCATATGAGTTGCTACGATACTGACATCTTCAACACCTGAGTGGATCTCACTTTCAAAGGGATTGCGCCATTCCTTGGTATCATCATAGGTAAAGAGTAGCACTATAGGAGCACCGTATCTACATGCGGTCAAATCATCGATCTTGGCAAGAGCTTCATCACTTTTTAGCACGTAAATCTTATGCGGTTGCTGATTTTTAGCAGTAGGTGCAGTGTTACCTGCCTCAAGCATGAGCTCTAATTTCTCCTGCTCAACCATTCTTTCAGAAAATTTTCTTACCGTATAGCGTTTCTTGCTAAGTTCTAAAAAGTCCATTCTAGTTCTCCTATTATGAGCTTGTTCTATGCCCTACACCCTATCATAAACATGAAGGCAACGATCAGGTATCAGCCTATCACTTTTTAAAGATTTTATTTAGCGTTTTGGCGATCATCTCTAAAGTGATAGGTTTAGCAATATGTCCATTCATACCAGCCTTAAAGGATTTAACCTTATCCTCATCAAAGGCATTAGCTGTCATGGCTACAATGGGAATATTAGCTTTACGACTGTTTCTGAGAGTACGTATTTCACGGGTAGCGGTATAGCCATCCATCTTTGGCATTTGAATATCCATAAAGATAAGATCGTAGAGATCTTCTGGGGCCTTATTGATGATATTTATGGCCTCAATTCCATCCTTTGCACTATCAACAGTTATCCCTGTTTCCTCAAGAATAGCCGTGGCAATTTCACGATTTAACTCATTATCCTCAACTAAAAGCACATGCTTGCCACTGTAATCAAGCTTTACAATCTCCTCCTGGACCTTGTCGCTTTCGTCATTAGTAGAGGTGGGCTGTGACAAGATCATGCGTAGCTCTGACATAAAGATAGGCTTAGATATAAAGGCCGTTACCCCTGCCTCTCGTGCTTCTTGTTCAAAATCTGCCCAGTCGTAGGCAGTTAAAACAATAATGGGAATATCCTCGCTAATTAAGTGGCGGATCCTACGCACGGTCTCGATACCATTCATATCAGGCATGAGGTAGTCAACAATGTATACCTTGTACTCATCCTGTAATTCGGCAGCATCCTGCACACGCAAGATAGCCTCCTTGCCAGATGCGGTCCAATCAGGACGCATATCGATATTACGAAGAAGCTTGCATACGCTGCGACAGGTATTAATGTCATCATCGATGACTAAGGCACGAGCTCCTCTAAGCATGGGTATAGGCTCATACTCCACATGACTATTGGCCACCTTGAGATTAAGGGTCACGATAAACTCAGAGCCCTTACCCTCCTGGCTCTTGACATTGATAGAGCCTCCCATCATATCGACTATCCCCTTGGTAATAGCCATGCCAAGGCCAGTACCTTGAATGCCATTAATGGTAGAGGTACGCTCTCGCGTAAAGGTATCGAATACGTGCTTTACAAACTCCTCAGACATTCCTATACCATTGTCCTTGATGGAGAACTCATAGGTGGTGAAGTTCTTCATTTGACAAGGCTTTTCAATAAGGCGGATCATGATATCTCCGCCGGTACGAGTGTACTTGATGGCATTGCTGATGATGTTTATCAGGATCTGATTTAATCTCAGCTTATCTACAACGACGTCCTCGTGCTGTACATCCTGAGTGTCGATATAAAGATTTTGCTGCTTGGCAATTATCAAGCCATGGATCATGCTTCTAAGATCGTGTAACAGATCAGGCATATGCACTGGCTTTTCTTCAAGCTTAACGCAACGACTCTCAATGCGACTCATATCAAGAATGTCATTAATTAAGCTTAAGAGATGAGTGCTGGAGGTGCTTATTTTGGATAGGTAATCCTCAACTAACTGCTTATTATCAAGATGGGTTTGTGCTAAAGCCGTAAAGCCAATGATGGCATTCATTGGAGTTCTAATATCATGAGACATGCTATTTAAGAAGGTGGTTTTAGCACGACTTGACTGTTCGGCGGCTGCGAGGGCTAAGGATAACTGCTCTTGCTGCTCCTCCATTTTTTTGCGTTGCTCTTGTTCTCTTTGTAAAGCCTGACGCAACTTCTCATCCATCTCATGTTTTTCATCTATAAGGATGATAATGCCATTTACACAGATAGGTAAACCATCAGCATTGCGGCTAAAGTAAGCGCTATCACGAAACCAGTGACACTCTCCATTTTTATTTAGCATGCGATATTCAATGTCATAGCCGGTATTCCCTGATCGATCATTGAAGGCCTTTGCATACTGCTCGTTGACATATTCCCTATCATTAGGATGGATCCTATCTATCCACCCATTCCAGGTATTTGGAAATTCCTGTTCATTACTAAAGCCTAATAGTCTTCTAAAGGCATTAGACCAAATGCATTGCAATAACTGCCCTTGTCTATCGTATTCGATACACCAAAGGCCAGAGGTCACATTTGCATGCAGGATGTTAGCGGTATTATTAAACTTTAATTGCTTTTTGTTCTCTATCCCCTCATCCTCATAGATCCATAGGGATAGATTTTTTTCACTTTCAAGATCTGAGTATCTGGCGATATTAAGATTTACTAAGGTACCATCCGTCTTGCGATATGAAAAGTTTATTTGCTTGCCTGCCCAAAGACTTTGGTATAACTTTTCATAGTCTAATGTCTGCACAATTAAGGCACTATCCTCTGCCATGACAAATTTTTCAGCATAGATTTTCAATGCCTCAGAATAGTGGCCCTGCTTTTCATTTACTATCTGGCGAAAATAGTCAGCTCCTAAAATATCCCTAAAGAGATCGTTCTCCTTATTTAGCACATATACGCCCATGTACTTAGGCGCAAGCATTCTTAAAAACTGCTCTGAATCGTGCTTTTCCTTAGATAATTTATCAACGAGATCATAAGGAGTCAGGTAATTTTGTTCCATATTATTTTTTTTCTTTGGAGGAGTATTTGCTATATG
>CAVHVI010000203.1:0-3226 GCA_963639245.1 Bacteroidaceae bacterium | reverse complement strand
AGGCAAAGACGGCTTTCAAATTGATGAACAAGGTAATGTGCATCATGTTTCAAAAGATGATGAAATTTTGCAAGCAGTATTTGAGTACTATAAGTTTTCAGGTTAGAGGCAGATAACAACGAAGAGTATTTTTTATCACTAAAGTCGTATCTACTTTAGATTTTAGTGATAAAATGCGCGATTAATTTAAACCCACCTGCTTATTCGGAGACTATATGTTGCGTATCGTTGAAGAAGCTCTTACTTATGATGATCTTCTGCTTGTCCCTGCCCATTCAACTGTTCTGCCCAATACTGCGGATCTACGCACTAGGCTAACCTCCAACATCACTATGAATATCCCGATGATTTCATCGGCCATGGATACTGTGACTGAGTCTGGTTTAGCTATTGCCTTAGCTCAGGAAGGTGGTATTGGTTTTATTCATAAAAACATGTCCATTGACCGTCAGGCCGAAGAAGTTTTACGTGTAAAGCGTTATGAGTCTGGCATGGTTACTCGTCCTGTTACCGCTCATCCTGATGCAACCATCAATGATGTGCGTGCTATGGCCGTTAAATACGGCTTTGCAGGCTTCCCTGTTGTAGATAATAACGACAATCTCTTAGGTATCATCACCGGCCGTGATGTACGCTTTGTTGTTGATGGTAAGACCAAGGTTTCACAGTGCATGACTCCTAAGGAGAGATTAATCACTGTTCGTGAAAACTCATCTCGTGAGCATGTGCAGGCTTTGATGCAACAGCACCGTATTGAAAAGGTGTTGGTTGTTGACGATGCTTTCCATTTAAAGGGACTTATCACTGTTAAGGATTTCCAAAAATCATCTAACAAGCCCAATGCTTGCCGTGATGCCTTAGGCCGTTTACGTGTTGGTGCTGCCATTGGTGCTGGTCCTGGCAATAATGAGGAGCGTGCTAAGGCTTTGATTGAGGCTGGTGTTGACGTATTGCTTATTGACTCATCACATGGTCATTCTCAAGGCGTATTAGACAGAATCAGCTGGGCTCGCAAGACCTATCCTGATCTTCCGATCGTTGGTGGCAATGTTGCTACTGCAGAGGGTGCAATTGCTTTGGCTGAGGCTGGTTGCTCTGCTGTTAAGGTTGGTATTGGTCCTGGCTCTATCTGCACCACCCGTATCGTAACTGGCTGTGGTGTTCCTCAGATGACTGCAGTATCAAATGCTGTTGACGCTATGAAGGGATCTGATGTTACCGTTATTGCTGATGGTGGTATCCGTTATTCAGGTGATATTGCAAAGGCCTTGGCCGCTGGTGCAAATTGTGTCATGGTAGGCTCTATGTTTGCTGGTACCGAGGAAGCACCTGGTGAGATTGAGATCTATCAAGGTCGTGCCTTTAAGTCCTATCGTGGTATGGGATCTTTGGCTGCTATGTCCAAGGGATCTGCCGATCGTTACTTCCAGTCCTCTGACAATGCTGCCGATAAGCTCGTACCTGAGGGTATTGAAGGTCGTGTTGCTTATAAGGGCGCTTTACGTGACATCATTCATCAGGAAATGGGCGGTTTGCGCTCTGCTATGGGCTTAACTGGTTGTGCCACTATTGATGATTTAAGAACTAAGGCTAAGTTTGTACGTATCACTAATGCAGGCTTTAATGAGTCTCATGTTCATGATGTGACTATTACTAAGGAAGCTCCTAATTACCAGACTCATTAATTAGGCTTTAAAAGGGCACCTGCGAGGTGCCTTTTTTTCTTGATCTTGAATACAATTCAAAATACTCTATAAAGAGTTTCATCCTTCTATAAAAAAGAGCAAGCTTTATTTTGCTAATAGCTCTTATGACATGGAGACATATATGCCTTCACAAAATATTCATTCTGAGAAGATCTTGATCCTAGATTTTGGATCACAGGTAACTCAGCTAATTGCTCGTCGTATCCGTGAGATCGGTGTTTACTGTGAGATCTGGCCCTTTGATGCAGATGTTGAAAAGCTAAAGGCCTTTGGTGCTCAGGGTATCATCCTTTCAGGATCTCCTGAATCCACTACTGAAGAGGGCTCCCCTCGTGCACCTATGTGGGTATTTGAGGCAGGGGTACCAGTGCTCGGTATTTGCTATGGTTTGCAGACTATGTCAGTACAGCTTGGGGGTAGTGTACAAGGCAGTGATAAGCGTGAATATGGTCATGCAACGGTAAGCTTAAAGGCATCTTGCCCATTATTTGATGGCCTAACCGATCATGAAGGTATCCAAGCATTAGATGTGTGGATGAGCCATGGTGATAAGGTTACGGCTATTCCTGAGGGCTTTGTAACTGTAGGCTCCACTGATACCTGTCCTTATGCCATTATCGCTGATGAAAAGCGTAAATTCTATGGCATGCAGTTCCATCCTGAGGTTACCCACACTAAGCAGGGCGGTGAGTTTTTAAGACGCTTTGCTATCGAGATCTGTGGCTTACATGGGCTATGGTCACCAAAATCCATTATTGATGATGCTGTTGCTCGTATTAGGAAAGAAGTAGGCGATCACAAGGTCTTATTAGGCCTATCTGGCGGTGTTGATTCTTCTGTTACTGCCTTGCTTTTACAAAAGGCCATTGGTAAGCAGTTAACCTGCGTATTTGTGGATAACGGTTTATTGCGTCTTAACGAGGGCAAGCAGGTTGAGGCAATGTTTGCTGGCATGGATCTTAACTTTGTATATGCCGATGCTGAGGATAGATTCTTAACTGCCTTAAAGGGAATTTCTGATCCTGAGCTTAAGCGTAAGGCCATTGGTAAGACCTTTATCGATGTCTTTGCTGATGAGGCCCGTAAGCTTGAGGGAGTGGATTTCCTAGCTCAGGGTACTATTTATCCTGATGTTATTGAATCAGCTGCTGCTAAAACAGGTAAAGCTCATGTTATTAAATCTCATCATAACGTAGGTGGCTTGCCTGATGACTTGAAGTTTAAGCTAGTAGAGCCCTTGCGTGAGCTATTTAAGGATGAAGTTCGTCGCATTGGTATTGAGCTTGGTTTGCCTAAGGAGATGGTGATGCGTCATCCATTCCCAGGCCCTGGTTTAGGCGTACGAGTATTAGGTGAGGTTAAGAAGGAATATCTTGATCTGCTACGTCGTGCTGATGCTATCTTTATGGAAGAGCTCCATCGTGATGGCTGGTATCAAAAGGTATCTCAGGCCTTTACCGTATTCCTACCTGTTAAAGCAGTTGGCGTTATGGGGGATGGCCGTACTTATGACTATGTAG
>CAVHVI010000202.1:0-3234 GCA_963639245.1 Bacteroidaceae bacterium | reverse complement strand
TTGTTATTTAAGGATTTTTATTAAGTTTATCTACCGTTAAAAATTAGGCAGATTTTTTCTTAGAGAGAGCAGATTTTTAAACTTAACGAAGTTAAAAGATGATAGAAATAGCTTTAAATTTAAGAGCAGGGGCTAAGCTAAAAAGTCCTGTAGCAAATTACAGGACTTAATCTTAGTTGAAGTTGCGGACAGGAATTAGTGATTCAAGGGCTTATACTCCTTGGCAAGTTTCTCAAACCACTTCATATAAAGATCTGGAGCGTAAAGATTTCCCTCCTGCGCATCAGTCTTAATGTAATTTACAAAGGAATTGCGCTTGGCAGTAGAGAGATCAATATCGCTGTAGAAAATACCTTCATCGGTAGCCTTTGCAGGATCGGTACCATAGTAATCTATGTAATTATCAGTACCCTCAGCATCGGTAGAGGGGCCAACTACACAGCTACCACCAGGGAAGGCGGTGCCCATAAAGGTACCATCCGCACTCTTTTCGGCACCGACTAGATCAGATGAAGCAACATAAATACCACTTTGAATTACCGTAGCCTCGATACGTCCCTTAAAACGGTTTACCCAAGCAACATTATTATCAGCATAGGGCTTGCCATCCTTGATAGGCATGCCATCCTCACCCAAATGCTTAGCAGAATAATAGGCCCAAGCTGTAGCGGTGGGATTGATAACTAAACGCGCACCAGATGCGGCATAGTAACGAGAAAGCTCCGGATAGTTATAGGTATCGTAGCAAATGCTGACACCAACCTTACCCCAAGGCGTATCAAATAAGAAGGGATCGGTACCAGTCTTACACCAAACAACCTCAGATCCAAAGGGATGGATCTTCTGATAAGAGCCAATGATGCCATCAGGACCGCTTACCAATACTGAGTTATAGATATCATCGGGAGCATCGCCCTTTTTCTCAGGATAGCCATAAGCAATATAAGCACCTAACTTTTTAGCCTCCGCGGAAATGGTCTTAGCAGCCTCTCCATCCTGAGTTTCAGCAAGCTTGACCTGCATGCGATCAGCTCTCTTGATATCGCCCTGCTCCATAGCATAACCAGTCAAAGCCATCTCAGGGAAAACAATGAGTTGAGCTCCGGTATGCGCGGCCTCACGTGCAAGTTTAACTATTTTTTGGGTGTTAGCCTGCTTATCGCCCCACACCGGCTGCATATTCACCACAGCAATACGTAGCTTATCAAGATCCTGCGCGTTAACCGTAGACAAGCTACTACCAATAACCAAGCCCAAAACAGCACCAGCAAGCAAAGTTTTCTTCATATGAGGCTCTCCATTCATGCTCAAAAATAGGTTATGAATAAGAGTATTTACAAAGACTTAGCGCTTCAAGAAAAGTTTTGTTATTGCTTAATCAGGGAGCAAATTAGAAAGTTTTGGGGACCTTAGTGATCGTGTTCAGGGCATTAAAGCATGCCAAGAATTCAAGTTGAGAAATTGTCCCCAAAGCTCGTCTTTATAGCATGATGATCGATGCCATGCGTCCTGTAGCATGATCGCGACGATAGGAAAAGAAAAGATCCTGCTCGGTATAAGTATCAAAGCCATCATCACAGATGTTGGCAATACAGGGATCTGCCTTGCGTAGAGCTATACCTACTAAGCCTGATAAGGAGCACCAATATCTATCGCCATTGCCAGGTTCAAAATAATGCGCCGCCTCATCATATTGCTTTACAAAAGCATCATATACATCAGGACCAACCTCAAAAGAACGCTGTCTTATATGAGGACCAATATAGGCCTCAATAGGAGCGTCGCTTAGGGTACGCATTACGCCAACCGTACGTCCTACAATGCCTGAGGCTAAGCTTCGCCAGCCACAATGCACCGCGGCACAGGCAGAGCCATCAGTAGTTGCAAGGAGCAAGGGCAGACAATCGGCTGTCATCACGGCCAAGGGCAGATTAGGGATATCGGTAATGATGGCATCACAATCTCCTAGCTCCTCATCTGCCGATCTCACCATACGCACGATGTTGCTATGTACTTGATGCATATAGACCACATCATGCTGTAGCTCATCCCTAATTAGCTTGCGATTGGCACTAACAGCATTTAAATCATCGCCTACATGATCCCCAAGATTTAAGGAATCAAAGGGAGCAGAACTCATGCCACCATTACGCATGCTATAAAAGGCCTTAGCCCTCTTAAAGCAATCAACCTTTACAAGTGCTTTAGATGTCATCTGGATGATCCTTATGATCCTGTCTTAGCGCCACAATAAGCTCCTCCATATCCTGAGGACGAGGTGAATCAAAGGACAATTCCTCACCAGTTACGGGATGCTTAAATTCAATATGCGCAGCATGTAAAGCCTGACGTCTAAAATTTCTCATTACCTGAGAGAACTGCTCAGAGGAGCCCTTTAACATTCTCAAGCCACGACCATATTGAGGATCACCAATTAAGGGATGGTCGATATGCGCCATGTGCACACGAATTTGATGAGTACGACCGGTCTCAAGACGAACTCTTACTAAGGTATGTGCTCTAAATTGCTCCATGACGCGATAATGAGTAATAGCCTCACGGCCCATTCCGTCAGGCACCACCGCCATGCGGGTACGATTTGAAGGATCGCGGGCAATATCGCCATCGATGGTTCCACCAGCTGTGATCAAGCCCTCGACCACCGCCTCATACTCACGTACTACATTATGCTTTGATATCGCGCGGGTAAGACGGATCTGCGCAAGCTGTGACAAAGCAATAACCATTAGTCCTGAGGTATCCTTATCAAGACGATGCACGATACCGGCGCGCGGCAAGGATGCTGTCTGCGGATAGTGATAAAGCATGGCATTCATCACGGTGCCATCAGGAACTCCTGCGCCAGGATGTACCACCAAGCCTGAAGGCTTATCAATAACTATTAAATCCTCGTCCTCATAAATAACGTTTAAGGGCAGATCCTGAGGGATTGCATCAATAACGTCCTCGGTAGGAATTTCAAGCTCCACCACCTGTCCTGAGCTTACCTTGAATGATGGCTTAGTAATTACCGTACCATCAAGCTTAACCTTGCCATCTGATATAAAGGAGGTAATAGTTGAGCGCGAACGATCAGGGCACAGAGCTGCTATGGCTGCATCCAAGCGTTTACCGTGATATTCATCGGTAATATTTAAATTTACAATTTCAGCCATTTGTGCTCCTCATTCGTCTGGTGGTAAAAAATTTTTCACGCTATACATAGTATAATAT
>CAVHVI010000201.1:0-3243 GCA_963639245.1 Bacteroidaceae bacterium | reverse complement strand
ACGCTTAAATAAGCCTTCAAACACCTAATAGTCTGTCAAATTGTATAAAAACAGCAGTGGGGTTAATCACTGCTGTTTTAAAAAGCGCTTTTAGATCACGCTATTTTCTTTCATAAATCCTAGCCCTTCATGAGGTTTGGTAAGAACATGGAGATGGCTGGAACATAGGTGATGAGTGCTAAGCATATGATCATCACCGCAATGAAAGGTCCAATGCCCTTTAAGATCACACCCATAGGGGAATCACCGATGCGCGATGCCACAAAGAGGTTAATACCCAATGGAGGTGTAATAAAGCCAATTGCTAGGTTGCAGACCATGATGATACCAAAGTGAATAGGATCAACACCTACCTGAGATGCCACCGGCATAAGGATCGGAGCTAAGATCAGGATAGCAGGAGTGGTATCCATGAAGCAGCCTACGATGAGCAAGAGGATGTTGATTAAAAGCAAGATCACGATCTTAGAATCTGAGACTGTAGCTAAGGCATTAGCAACCATGGTCGGGATCTGCTCAATGGTAATAACCTTAGAGAAGGCAGTAGCACAGCCTAAGATAACCATGGTAGTAGCAGTGGTGGAGCAGGAGGTAGAGACTGCCTTAATAAAGGTCTTAAAGGTAAGCTCTCTATGGAATACGGCACCGCATAAGAAGGCATAGATAGCAGCTACGGCTGCAGCCTCAGTTGGGGTGAAGATACCCGCATAGATACCGCCTAGGATGATGAGAGGGTTAATTAATGCCCATTTAGCATCCCATAGTGCAGCACCAGCACGTGCCCAGGTAAACTCTCCATCAGCAGTACCTCTTAAACCACGCTTTTTGCAATGGAAATAACAATAGGAGATTAAGGCAATACCAATTAAGAAGCCTGGGAAGAAGCCACCCATAAAGAGGGAGGTAACGGAGGCACCGGTGGATACGCCGTAAATTACCATAGGAATTGAAGGCGGAATAATAACGCCGATAGAGCCTGCAGTTGCAACTAAAGCTAGCACGAAGGGCTTGTCATAGCCAAGCTTTAGCATGGTTGGAACTACCATGGAGCCTACAGCTGCTACGGTTGCAGGGCCTGAGCCTGAAACTGCTGCAAAGAACATGCAAACAATAACGGTAACAATAGCCAAGCCACCGGTGATACGGCCAAAGAAAACGTTGCAGACGTTTAGAATACGGCTTGACACACCGCCTGCACCCATCAAGTCACCTGCGAGGATGAAAAGAGGGATGGCCAGAATTGGGAATGAGTCACAGGAGGTAACTAAGGCCTGAGGAATAGAGGTTAGGGATAGAGTCTCACCTACAATTAAGGCTCCCATGGTGGAAATACCAAGGGCGATACCTACTGGTACGTTTACGATCAATAAGATCGCGAGCAATATGAAAAGAATTGCAGCAACCATTTACAGTAACTCCTTATAGGTTATCAAGATCAATTTGCTGCTCTTCATCAGCTTCTGCCAGATGTTTAAATCTGTAGATGATGGTTTGCAACTGACGGATGGCAGTAAGGATGAAGCCTACTAATGGAGCACCATAAGGGATCCACATGGGGATCATCATGGCAGGAGAGAGCTGACCAAACATGATCTGCTTTTGCTCAAGCTTCCAGGCAAAGTACACAATGACGAAGGCAAAGATCATGAAAATGATGTCGCCTAGGATCACTATATACTTACGCATCTTCTTGGGGAAGAGGAAGAGGCCGGCATCGATCTTGATGTGCTTCATGATCTTGCAGCCATAGGGAATACCCATGTATACGAGCCATACGAAAGTATAGCGGGCAAGCTCTTCAGACCAAGACAGTGATGCTTGCATCACGTAGCGGAAGAATACCTGGACAAATAGCACTACGGAGAGTATGCACATCAGCACAATGCACACCGAGATCTCCAAGCGGTTATCCAGAAAATCAAGAAGTTTTTTCATTCTCTATTTCCTTATTTAAAAAAGGCGGCATTGCTACCGCCTGGTTGATAAATCCTTAAAGATTAATACTCGTGATTTAGGATCTTATCGAGATACTCAGGATGCTCCATCTTAGACTTGATCATGTCGTAGATACCGCCCTTGATGGCAGTCTCACGCCACTGAGCACGCTCCTCATCGGTAAGCTCGATAACCTCGCAGCCTGCCTTCTTGAAATTGCCAACTGAAAGCTCGTTTAGCTCAGTTGCATGCTTACGTTGAGCAGTTTCATAAGCCTTGGCAGCCTTATCAAAGGCAGTCTTGATCTCAGGATCAAAGTTGTCGTAGATTTCTTTGTTGATATAGACAACGTGAGGGGAGAAGATGTGACCTGTTAAGGTAATATAGTGCTGTACCTCATAGAGCTTGTTGGAGTCGATGATGGAAAGAGGATTTTCCTGAGCATCGATGGTGCCCTGTTGCAGACCTGAGATAACCTCGGCAAAGGCCATAGGGGTTGGGTTAGCACCCCAGTTCTTCCACATAGCGATCTGCAGATCAGTCTCCATTACGCGAAGCTTTTGACCGGCAACATCAGCAGGTACGCGTACGGGTACTTTGGAATTGGTGTAATGACGGTAGCCATTTTCAACTGAGGCTACATATTTGATGCCTTTCTTTTCAACCTGCTCGTTGATGGCATGACCTAGAGGACCATCGATGCATTTCCAAGCATCGTCAATTGAATTAAAGAGGAAGGGGGCATCCCAAACATAGAGATCAGGGATCATACCGGCGATGATGGAAGGCATGGTCTGCACGATGGCGATATCACCTAACATCATGGATTCGGTAGCAGCACGATCATCACCTAAGGTGTTATTAGGGAAGTGCTGGATCTCAAGACGGCCATTAGATTCTTTCTTGGCAACATCGATGAATACTTGAGCTGCATCAATTGATGATTTATTAGTGGTGTTGGCAAAGCGTAGGGTAACCTTACCTGCAGCCTCGGCTGAGGACATACCACCTGCTAGCATTACGGCAGCAACTGCAATTCCTAATACGTGCTTTAGTTTCATAACCTAATCTCCGGCTTTGTTTGATTATTAGTTTGATTTGTTCTTTTTTTATTAAGAAGGATCACTTATGCTCTAAGCTTTCCCCTAAGGTTATGTTACGCAATGACATTTGCTCTTGCATTTAAAAATCGGTGAAAATGAGATCTGTATCACTTAGTCATCTGATCTCATGCTTAAATTTTGATCTATCTCACGCATTTTATCGGTAACATTAAAAAATCTTCTTAAATAACAAAGATGTAATATG
>CAVHVI010000200.1:0-3301 GCA_963639245.1 Bacteroidaceae bacterium | reverse complement strand
ATAAAAAGAGCGCCTTGGCAAATGCGGCATAGGCGGCATCTGAATAAGGCTTGAGCTCACCATGTAGGGCAAGATCGGAGCACAGCATGAGCGTTACTAATTCATTATCTGAAATATCCACTTTATCTATCCATAAACTTGGGTGTTGGCAAGGGCAAAGGGGGTAACGCTTCTAACTTGAGCTACTTGTTTTAAAAGCATTCCGGCGATAGTGAAGGTCCAACGAGAATCCACCATGTCATCTACTAAAAAGACATCCTGCCCCATAAGCTCGGAAATTTTGCTTTCATTAATAGCAAAGCAATCAAGCACATTTAAGCTTTGGGTTTCAGAGTTTTGCATGGCCTTTTGCTCAGGGTTATCCTTAACCTTAATAATGGCATCGAGGCATTTTATATTGAGGTTGGCAGCCAAGGCATAAGCAAAATCCCTTACCAAAGTCGGACGGCGCAGTGATGGGATATAGACGATGATGCGCGCGGGAATGATCCTATAGCTGTTATTTACGCAGGCTAAGAACCTGATCATATCGCCCATAAGGCTTACTAACGTATTGTCAAAGCGCCCATCCCTATACTTGCCATAAGCCACCATGTTGCCTAAGCTTACGCCATATTTACACAGGAAAAAGCCTCTTTCATTTGAAAGCTCTGGTGGGATCTTTTTATGATCAGGACCGATCACTCGCGGCTCTATTTGATTTAAAGCAGGATTAGTGCGGAAGGGCGCGTCGATGAAGAAGCGCGCCTTGGAAAGATTAGTTGTATCCCTTAATTCCTGAGGCGTGAGCTTTCTGCAGTTAAAGCACTTGCCACATTCGCTCACATAGGGATCATTAAGCTCTCTTGAGATGAACTTGGCATAGCATTCACGGCTGGCACAATAGTCACGCATCTTTTGCAGCGATAGATATCGGTGCTCACGAATGCGCTCCTTATTTTGCTGATACTCATCCAAATTGGCAGGATTATGCGTGCGAAAATAAAGAGACTTATCCTTATAGACAAGCTTTAAGGCCGACAGATGCTTTAGAACATCGATAAGATCGCCTCGTTTGAGGTTAAAGGCACGCAGAATGTCCATGAGAGATACGCCGTCGCGCTTATCAATAAAATCAAGCACCATGCCCAAGGCTTCAGTTGTAGGCAAAGCATTTTCAATAAAGAAGCGCTTGATCTTCTCATCCTCAGGGCCGCTCATCAAAATAGCATCGGCATTCTCAAGATTACGCCCTGCACGACCTATCTGCTGATAATACTCAAGTATGGATTGTGGGCATTGAAAATGAATAACAAAGGCCACATCAGGCTTGTCATAGCCCATTCCCAAAGCCGTAGTTGCGACTAGGGCGCGGATTTGGTTGTTGTAGAAGCTCACCTCAAGCCCTAGCTTTTGCTCATCGGTGAGGCCTGAATGATAGGCATAGGCGGCAATGCCATTTACCTGCAGAAAGGTTGCCAGCATTTCACAGCTAGAAATAGTTAGGCAGTAAATTATTCCTGATCCTTGATGAGTTTGCAGGTACTCTAAAATCCAAGCATAACGATGGGCGATGCCATGCGGTGTCATCACCTGAATATTTAACGACTCACGAAGCAACGGTCCACGTATGACCTTTATCTCTGTTTGAAATTGCGTGAGCAGATCATTTACCACAGCGTCATTGGCAGTTGCAGTCGTTGCTAGGATATGGATGTGCATGTTTTTGACGAGGGAGTCATTAACAAAATCCTTAATCTCGCCAAAGGACGGTCTAAAATCATGCCCCCATTCTGATACGCAATGAACCTCATCGATCACGAACAAAGCAAGCTCTTTGCTAATGTTTGAGAAGAGAAACTGCTTTACCTCATCCTTGGCAAGTTGCTCTGGGGTGATATAGAGAATATCGACCTGATTGTTTTTTAAGGCCTTCTCAATAGCTGGACGGTTGCCTATTTTTTCACTCTTGGCTAAGGTCGTGCCATTTAAAAGCATTACCTGCAAATTAAGCTTTGAGGCTGAATCCTGCTGGTTGCGCATTAAGGAGAGCAGAGGGCTTACGATAATGGTTGGGCCGTAGCCCTGATCGCGAAAATACTTGGTAGCAAGAAAATAGACCATACTCTTGCCCCAGCCTGTTTTCTGCACTACTAGCGAAAAGTGGTTGGTAACGGTCGAGATTATCGACTCAAGCTGACCTGCTTTAAAGGAGGCGGTAGGACCGAAGATGGTTTTTAGATATTCAAGAAAGATTTCTGATCCCACGATAGCTCCTAAATTTTGTGCAATGGTATAAGCGTATCACGTAGACTGCGAACGGCTCAATCTTTTGGCGCACCTAAACTGTAGGAGGCACTCGTTTTCGTACCACAATACCCAAAAAACTCATAAAAATCATAAGGAAGTTATCTTCTAGGATGATTGATGCCATCTTTCACTTATGACGGAGGCTACCTTTTTTAACTTTTCTACATACTCAGGATAAATAGACTCGGGAAAACGCGGTGCAGGTCCCTTGATACATACCGCCCCCAATAAGCCATAAATAGGATTAACCACAGGAATTGCTATCCCCTTGATACCGTATTCATATTCCATATGCTCAACAGCATAGCCTCGATCTTTAATTCTTTCTAAAGCACTAATTAATTCCTGGCTATCAGTGATAGTTCTCTCGGTATATCTCTTAAGTCCATTTTCAATCACTCGTGATACCACACTCTGATCAGAAAATGCCATCAAAGCCTTACCCATAGCATCACAGTGAGGAGGAACAGTAAGACCTACAACAGGCTTTGCTGAAATTGCATTTGAAGGAAAAGCTCCGCACAAATATAAAACCTTATCTTGGTATAAGGTTGCAAAATACGATAACTCGCCAGTATCCTCACTAAGCTTACGCAGGATTGTTCCTAAAATATCGTTAAATCCAAATCTTTGACGAACAGTATGCGATAACAAAACAAACTTCATGGACAAAGCATATTTCTTTGATTCAGGATTTTGCTCCACATAACCAAAGGATTCACAGGTTGCCAACAAGTTGTGGATATTGCTTTTATACATATCGAGAGCTTCAGCAAGCTCTGACACCCCATACCAAGTCTTTTCACCTGCCATGTATTCGATCAATTGGAACGCTTTTGCCAATGTCGACACATTCTTTGTTGCCATACCGTTCTACCTATTATTCTGATTTTCACTCTTAGTTGTCTGATTGTATTAACTCTGCTTTTTACCATGAGAAATAATCGCACTTGATGAGATTTGCAAAGCAGAATCTTCCCATTTTGTGAGTAAGTTCACGTCTGAATTAACT
>CAVHVI010000199.1:0-3418 GCA_963639245.1 Bacteroidaceae bacterium | reverse complement strand
CCATTTGATTTTATGTAACTTTTATAAAGTCAAATTTAGTTCCATTTATTTTCCAACAAGCGTTAACCCGCATTCTATTGCAATTTACCCACTTTATTTGACGCAATCCACCAAATATCCAACAGGTCACAACAAAAAATATTTTTTAGATCTTGCATTCTGTTTATTTTCATTTATGAAACTTTCATAAGAGCTTTGCAAATTTTCACAAGTGATTTTAGTGCCCCGCAAATCCATAAGCTTGCGCAGTAGCTTTTTTTACATCTCCACACATGACTTATCGCCCCCCTCCTTAGATATGCAAAATTAGAAGCCACCATTTCCCACAGCCTGAGCTTTTCTTTTGATTAATGCCTATTCCTTGCTGCTTATTGATATCATGTGCACCGGTTAACTCAAGGACGTGAAAGAAGTTGAGAAAAAGGTTAAGAAAATGGCTAAAGCAAAACTTTTAAGATCGGGCATGGTGACCTCCGCCATGACCTTTGCCTCACGTATACTCGGCATGGTACGAGATATGGTGATCGCCTCGGTATTAGGCGCTGGACTATCCTCAGACGTATTCTTTTTTGCAAATCGTATTCCCAATTTCTTCAGACGTCTCTTTGCCGAAGGTGCATTTGCGCAGGCCTTTGTACCGGTGATGACTAAAACTAAGGAAAATGAAAGCCCGGAGGCCTTGAAGGATTTAGTTTCAAAATGTGCAGGAACCTTAGGCGCGATCGTATTAGTAGTTACAATTGTTTGTATGCTCTTATCGCCAGTGCTTACCGCAGCCTTTGGTTGGGGATGGTTTAAGGCCGCCATGGCTGGCACTGCCGATGGAGTCAAATACTATGATGCAGTAGAGCTCTTGAGAATTACCTTCCCCTACCTTTTCTTTATCACGCTTACCGCACTCTGCTCATCCGTGCTCAATGTTTTTGGAAAATTTGGCATTCCAGCAGTAACCCCCTGCATCCTAAATTTAACCTTAATTGGAGCTGTGCTTATTTTTGGACAGAGTACCGCCGATCCTAATAGAGTATTGGCCTACGGAATGGTTGCAGGAGGAATTCTCCAACTACTTTTTGAGATCCCCTTTGTAATGAAATTGAAGATGCTGGTGCGTCCGCGCTTTGGCTGGTCTCATCCTGGGGTTAAAAAGATTAGACAGCTTATGATCCCGGCAATTATTGGAGTATCCGCATCGCAGCTTAACCTTTTTATCTCAACTCTACTTGCAACCTTCCTTGCAACTGGATCGATCTCCTATCTATATTATTCAGATAGATTGTTGGAATTCCCCATTGGTATCTTTGCTGTGGCAATTTCCACCGTTATTCTGCCAGCCCTCTCGCGCGCCGCTTTAAAAGGAGATCCTATCCATTACAAGGCTACGCTTGATTGGGGAGTTAAGCTCGTGTTGTTATTAGGCATCCCCTCAATGTGTGGGATCATTGCTATGCGTGAAAGTATATTAAGAGTACTCTTCATGCGTGGAGCCTTTGGACAGGATCAGGTTTTATTATCCTCAGCCTCCCTCTTAGCCTCAGTCTCAGGACTTTGTGCCATTATGCTCGTGCGCGTATTAGTACAAGGCTTTGCGGCAAGGCAGGATACTAAAACTCCCGTACGTTGCTCACTTACCTCCATTGCCTGCAATATAGTATTAAACCTTATCTTAATAAAACCTTTAGGCTATGTAGGTCTTGCCCTATCCACCGCACTTGCAGCCTACGTCAATGCCTTTATGCTGCTTTATTTCCTAAAAAAGCGCGATATATACACCATCACCAAATCATCAGCTATCTTTATTATTAAGATTGCCATTGCAGGTCTAGTCATGGCCTTGGTACTAAGACTTCTAGGACCTTCAGTTGATGAATGGTTTGCCATGACCACCTTAAGCTCAATTCTAAATTTGACCTTGTGGATAAGTGCCGGAGCGGTTATCTATTTTGTAGTGTCCCTACTCTTAGGCATAAGGCCATCAATTCTTAGGAGATAGCCTTTGACGCTTTAATTTGCGCAAAGTAAAGTTTCCCACAGTTCGAGCGCTTTAATGAGGATAAGCGCTCGATTTACAAAGATCGGATGCTAATAGCTCCCCTATTAGCCACAAAATCAAGACTTGTCGGATTTTTTCTCCATTTTTGCAAGCTGTTTCAAGATTTTATCTGTAATTTATCCATATAATCAAAGCAGTAGGTTGAACTATCTGTCTGCTTCTTTGGAAGCTAAGGAAGGGGTATATGAGACAGTACAATCGCATCATCGCTGTGATCGAGCCTAGACGCTCTGAGCAGCTAGCACTTCTACGCGCAATCGAGCTTGCCAAGTACAATCCTCGTGCTGAAATCACGGCCTTACGCCTAGTCTATGACTTCTCTGCCGACATTCATGTCTTAAATCGTATGAGCGAGGAGGCAACTCGTCAAAATGTGCTTGATACCAACAAGAAGCAATTAGACGAAATGCTCGTTCCTTTCCAGGCCAAGAGCCCAGTTAAAATCACTCCCAAGTGCGTTTACACGCGTGATATTGCGGAAGGTATTTTGGCTGAATCTGATCATGAGAAATGCGATCTTATTATTAAGGCAGCTAACAATCACAAGGTTCTAGATTCCATTCTCTTTACACCTATTGATTGGTATGTGCTGAGAAATTCCGAAGTTCCAGTAGTGATCGTCAAGGAGCACGAATGGAAAGAAGGAGGCAATATTGTAGTTGCCGTCGACTTCTCCTTTGAAGGTCATCGCGGTGCTAATGTGGCACTATTGCGTGAGGCTCAGCAGCTAGCACTTATTACCCACGGTAATATTCATCTCGTAAATTCTGCCTCGGTAGTATTGCCATCTATCATGCTTGAGGTTCCACACTACGCCCCTGAGGTCTTTGCTAAGAATATAGTAAAGGAGCACGAGCGTCGTATCCACGAATTTGCAACAGCCCACAATATTCCGCTTGAAAATTGCCACATCAAGGAAGGTATGCCTGATGAGGTGATCCCTGAGGTTTGCAACAAGCTTGATGCTGAGGCGGTATTCTTAGGATCGGCAGGTCGAAGCGGTGCGATGGCCGCCTTAATTGGCAATACCTGTGAAGAGGTGGTGGATTACATTGCAGCCGATCTTATCGTGCTAAATAACAAGACTTTAAGCCGCGATCAAGAAAAGTAATAGGCATATTTGCCGTTAACAAAGCTTATATATATACATTCAATAAAGGGCGCGTAAGTGCCCTTTTATTTGCTCCCAAAGTATAGCATGTGGTGAAAAACGCCTCTGGTCAAAGGCTCAAATTACCAACACTCCATCAAATTCTGCCTGCACTAAGCTTCAACTTTGCCTGTCCATATCTTTCAAAATGTCTGACAGACTAGAAAATTCTGTTTAAGTTCCCTTGAACTTTGTGAACTAGATCACAATTCTTACAC
>CAVHVI010000198.1:0-3448 GCA_963639245.1 Bacteroidaceae bacterium | reverse complement strand
ATCACCAAATATTATTTAACTTTATCAAGATATCCTCAGTTTTTATCATATAATCATCAAAGTGCAATTTATTGGTAAATTTAACTAAAGTTTCTATGCCAGATAGCAATGTAGCATACACCTATTTTCCTAATGCCAAAGCCAACTCAAGCTTTCCCTATTTAGTACTCAACGTCAAATACGGCGCCATGGTACCAAGATGCGGTGGCTTTAAGATCATGCACTGGCACGAAGATTTACAATTTATCTATCTAATCAAGGGGGATATTGAGGTAATAGGATTAAATAATCAGGTGAAGCTTCATGCAGGAGACGGTCTATTCATAAATCGCAATACCATCCATCGCGTAATACAGCATGATGGCTGTCATTACTTTGGCTTTATTTTCCCTGAGAGCTTTCTTAAATTTTATTTTGCAAGCTCTGCAAGTAGACTTATTGAGCACATCACCTTAGATGAAAAGCTGGATTTTATTCCTTTCAGCATAAAGATTGCGTCAGATCTTAAAGATCTCTATTGCTCAATTCTTCAAAAGCTTGCCCATCTCGTAGAGCTTGAGCAAAAAGAGCATGATGAGCTTTATGAGTACGAGATCCTGGTTACACTCTCAGAGATCGCGCTTTTAATGCTACAAAGCCGTCATCTTGAGCTAAATAACGCCAGTACGCCTCAGGATTTACTATTAAATACTCGCATGCAGAAATTTTTAAGCTTTATCGCCACTAATTTTAAAGAGGAATTATCACTAGAGAAGCTTGCAAGCGCCGCCTTTGTCTCCAAATCAGAATGCCTGCGTTGCTTTAAAAAGGCGCTACAGACCACGCCCTTTAAATATCTTAATGAATTTAGATTGATGAAGGGGGCTGAACTATTAAGAACCACCACTCTCTCCATTGCGCAAATTGCAAATGCGGTAGGCTTTAATCAGCAAAGTCACTTTACCGCCTGCTTTAAGGAGCATATGGGCGTTACTCCTAAGAGCTATCGCAATGAGCACCAAGCAAGACTATTCGGCAAAGAATAAATCTGCAGTAACGCCCATAAAACTTACTTAGCAAAAAGCTTTCTTAAATGCTCTTGCCACTTATCCATGTAGACATCAAAATGAGGATCCTTCACCACATCATTTAGCACAAAGCTCTCTAAGGGCTTCATTCCCAAAAATTGATTGAGCTTATGAAAATGCAACATTACTCCATCAATACCCTGCCCTTCAAAAAACTCATTTTTCTCATTAAAGGCCTCAATTGGAGCATTCCAGGTAGTGGAAATCATATAGTGCTTATCAACAAGTACACCACCTGTGCCATAGTTATGCGCCGGATCTACTCTATGTCTACCATCTGAGCTTAAAAACTGCTTGCCCCCTGCGCAGAACACCTCATCGATATATTTTTTTACAAACCAAGGCTCGCCCATCCACCAGCCAGGAAATTGCCAGATAATGGCATCGGCCCACAGGATCTTTAACACCTCTTCATCAAGGGTATAGCCCTCTTGGATCTTGGTGCTAACACATTCAATTCCAAGATCCCCTAATACCTCGCGCGCCTTGTCACAAAGAGCAGTATTTAAGCTACCGCCCTTGCCAGCAAAGACACCACCACCATTTAAAATCAAAACCTTGTTTATGCTACTCATATTCAAATAAAACGTTGTATAACAATAAATTAGAATTCAACTTCCTTTTCGCCTATGGTGCGCAGGAATTCATTTAAATTAGACAAACCAATTTGCTTTAGCCTTAGAGGATCCTTGCCTCCAACCTTGATCCCATCAATTTCATTTACCGCCTGCGCAAAATCAGAAGATGAGGTAATAATAATTTCATCGGCATCCATCATCTCATCTATGCTAAAAGGCCTTTCAATTACACTTACGCCCTCGCGATAACAGGCCTGAATTAAATGGGTCTTGCCTATACCACGAAGAATAAAGCGATCATTTGGATGCGAGATCAGCTCTCCATTTTTTAGTATGGACACATTGGAATGGGCACATTCTGTGACCACGCCATTACGATGCAAAATTGCCTCAAAGCAGCCAGCCTTTATAGCTTTCTGATAGGCCATCACCGAAGGAATTAGATTTAAGGTCTTAATATTGCACAGCTCAAAGCGATTATCAGGACAGGTAATACATCTAACAGGATCTGGCAGTCTAAAGGGGACCTCCTCCATGGGACGTACATAGGCTAAAAGCTTTCCTTGCATGTCGTCTGCATAAGCATGAAAACGCGGAGCCACACCGCGGGATACCTGCCAATAGACAAAGGGGATCTTAGAGTCAACCATGGAGGTCATTTTAGTTAATAGCTCTGAGAGCTCCTTTTTACTCATAGGGATCTTGATATCTAGTGCTTTAGCAGATGAGTAAAAGCGATCAAGATGCTCATCCATAAGATACACAATACCATTGCCGGCAATGGTTGCATCGTAGACTCCATCTCCAAAGAAATGAGATCGATCATCAAAGGGAACGTTTAGCTCTGAGGGCTGACCTATCTTTCCATCGTAATAAGCTATTTCGCGCATTGAATTTGGATCTCCTGTTAATTACTTGTCCTAATGATAAAAACAAAAGTGCTTAAACACAATTAACAAACAAGCTTAGTTGCATAACATTTTCAATAGAGGTTCATTAGTGGCTCAAGCAATAGCTCAATACCACCACAACAGTGCATTCTAGCGCAATAGAGCTTGATTATTATCTGCGAAAGTAAACTTTGGACGGCTACTATTTGATGATCTTTAAAAGCAAAGGACCTTTTAATGTTAAGATAACCTCTAGGCTTTAGAAAAAATATTTTCCCTGCTATCATTGATGATTTTTCAATCCTGGTAATTACATGTACGAAGTTCACAACGGAGACTTTGCCGCAGCCATCAAAAAGCTTGATGATGAGGCTCTTTTGCGCATGAAAAAGGAGGCCATAGCCTCAAGCATAGAGCATGAAAAACATAGCAAGGCCAGTGACAGCAAGCTCGTTTTAAAGGAGCAAGCAAAAATAGTAGCTTGCACGCGTCAGTTTAAATACGGAAACTTCTCAGGCATTGTGCTAGTGATGATCGTTATTATGATCCTAACCTCATCTCTAAACCTTATCAGCATTGAAAATTGGATCATGTTCCCCATCCTTATAGCTATAGTTTTTTCATTGTTTTTTCACAAAAAAATAAAAAAATAACCCTATGTCAGAAATTCTTATTTGGTTTATCGCCTTCTGCATCATCTTAGGCTTGGAGATGGTTTTCTCAACTGTGTATCTTTTGGCCTTAGCTGCAGGTGCGCTCAGTGCCGCCCTCTCCTGTCTTATTGGACATAACACCACCGCGCACATTACCGTAGCAGCCTTTATCACTGTTCTTGGAGCAATTGGAGTTTATCTAGGTAAAAAAAGACAGGCTAAAAAGCAAGCTGCTAATAAAACTCAATATCCTGATGAAG
>CAVHVI010000197.1:0-3459 GCA_963639245.1 Bacteroidaceae bacterium | reverse complement strand
GGTGATATATTGATAAACAATAAAAATATCTAAGGACTTTTCTATGAGCAAGATTAAAAATTTAGAAAAAGACGCTGTGCATGCTCCATTGGCGATGGAAGGAACAATTTTCTCAGTGCTGATCATTATTTCCTTATCGCATCTTTTAAATGACATGCTACAGTCGGTGGTTCCTTCTATATATCCTATATTGAAGGATAAGTTTGCCTTTAGCTTTGCCCAAATAGGTGTGATCACCTTGGTCTATCAGCTAACAGCATCGATCCTGCAGCCCTTAACTGGGCTTTATGCTGATAAACACCCAAGGCCTTATGCCTTAGCAGTTGCGATGCTCTTTTGCTTTTTAGGAGTGATCACCTTAGCCTTGGCCACAAGCTATGGCCTTATTTTGCTAGCGGTGATGCTAATTGGTTTTGGCTCCTCCTTATTTCACCCCAATGCCTCGCGCGTGGTACAGCTCGCATCAGGTGGCAGAAAGTCGCTAGCCCAATCAATCTTTCAGGTGGGCGGATCAACAGGATCGGCAATTGGTCCCTTGCTCGCAGCTATTATCGTTCTCCCCTTTGGACAGAGTGCAATTAGTGTGTTTGCCGTAGCGGCAGTGATCGCCTCTATGCTATTAATTAGAGCAGGGAGATGGTATGCGCAATACCTTGAGTATGTTTCATCCCATAAACGATCCCGTGAGAGAAATTCTTGTGAGCTCTCTGCTCGCGTTAAATTCTTCTGTATAGTGCTCTTGGTGGTGCTCGTATTCTCAAAGCATTTCTATACGGCCTGTGTTACCAACTATTTCACCTTTTTCTTAATCGAGAAGTTTAAGGTAAGCATAGCCTTCTCTCAGATCTGCTTGTTTTCATTCCTAGCGTCTGTCGCTATAGGTACCTTAATAGGAGGAGTATTAGGCGATCGTATCGGGCGCAAGTATGTGATTTTGCTATCTATCTTTGGTGCAGCCCCCTTTGCACTCCTTGTTCCCTATATGGGGCTTGCCGGAACTATTATTAGCTGCTGCCTATCAGGCTTTATTATTTCCTCAGCCTTTGCGTCAATTGTGGTGTATGCAACCGATCTGTTACCTAATAGAGTGGGCATGATCGCAGGCTTCTTCTACGGCCTGATGTTTGGCTTAGGGGGTATAGGCTCGGCGTTCTTTGGTTATCTTGCAGATAGAACATCTATTATCTATATCTTTGAGGTAAGCTCTCTGCTACCGCTACTTGGGATCATCGCCGCCTTTTTGCCAAATCTGCAAAAGAGGAAGGCTTAATTGCTGAAAGGGTGCATAAAGACGCGTTATGCTAAAAGCTTGGAAACGAGAGTATGCTATGACTAGCGTTTCCTTGTATGTGCAAAGGATAAAAGCAGTAAAAATCAGCAAATGCTGTTACAGCCAGAAATTTAAGCAAGGATTATATAAAGAGGAGATAGAAGAGATGGTCGGTGATACAAGATTCGAACTTGTGACCCTCTGTACCCAAAACAGATGCGCTACCAGGCTGCGCTAATCACCGACGGGATGCATTATAGGTATAATTCTCTCCTCTGTCAACTTTTTTTCTAAATTTTTTTTCGCTAAGAGTGGATCTTAATCGTGAAGCGGTCCTACAAGCTTCATATAGCATTTTTTACAATCAAATTGCAGCGCAAATTTCTTGCCCCCTATAAGCAGATATAGCTTTGGAGCTTTGCGCTTGTGGCGTAGTGGACACATGCCAAAGCAGTAGCGTAAACAATGCTTTGATGTAAGCACTGTTTGTGCCTCATGATGCTGCTGTAACTCATAGGCATCGACGACGTTTATGGCTCCGTGATCTTTATAGAAATTCTTGGCACTGCTGTTATAGAGGTTGGCCTCAAAGCCAAGATCCCTCTCCTCATTACAAAGCTCTGGAAGATGGGCATGATCATGAGGAATGTTCTGGCGATCCAAGGTCTTTATTTCAAATAGCTTATCAATTAGCTCGCGACGCAACTGATTTAAAAGGCTTTGAGGTACGAAGTGTTCGTAGCTAAGGTTTATTTGCATTGACTCTAATTCGTAGAGGCTACCGCCTAAGCGTCCAAGCTTAGCTTGAATATTCTGCTTAAGTTTCTCAATGTCATTTGCTTTTTGTATATTTTGGAGTGTTGCCTTGACCTCAGCGCAAGCTCCTGTTTCATCCTCGCCCTTTAAAATAATATGATCAGCATCTTCTGAGTAACTTAGTTTTAGCTTTAAGATACGCTTAGATGAATTGCCAATGAGCAACTTTTCAAAGGATGCGTCCTTTGAGCGGTAAAAGAGGGTATTTTTCTCAATTTTGGGCAAACTCTGGAATATTTCGGCGGTGTTATCATCCTTCATGGTGCTGATACGAAAGCCCTCTAAGCTACCATCTTTTTTAAAGTAATTTAGAGAGTCACCATTGTGAAGGGTAAGCCCTTTATCTAGCTTAAAGACGAGATCATGATTTTGTTGCTTGATAAGCTTACCTATTTTGGTGCCAACAAAACCTGGTGCATCAAAGTTGGCATAGTTATCCTTGATTTCATGAGTGTTGTACTCGGTAAAGCCTCGGTTAAAGCTCTTTGATACATCAGGGGTAAAGCTATAAAGAGAGCGTCCATAGGAACTTCTTTTAAGATCTGCTCTATTGCTTAGGATCTCATCAATTTTAGTGCGGTAGTAGGCGGTAACGTTTCTTACGTAGTTGATATCCTTTAACCTTCCTTCAATTTTAAAGGAGCTGATCCCAGCATCAATGAGCTCTTCAATATTAGCGCTTTGATTTAGATCCTTCATTGAAAGCAGATATTTGTCTTTGGCTAAAATATTACCTTCTTCATCTATAAGGGATTGTGCCACACGACACAACTGTGCGCATTCGCCACGATTGGCACTGCGTCCAGTGATGGCGGCTGAGAGATAGCAACGACCACTAATGCCTACGCATAAAGCGCCGTGAATAAAAGCTTCAAGCTTAACCTTAGTTTGCTCGTGGATCTGCTTTATCTCGTTTATAGAGAGCTCGCGCGCGAGTACAACCTGAGAAAATCCTGCGTCCTCTAAAAATTTAACTTTACTAGGAGTTGAGTTGTTTTGCTGGGTTGAAGCATGTAATTGCAGAGGAGGTAAGGGGCCGTTTAAGAGACCAAGATCCTGAATGATCAAGGCATCTACCCCAATTTCATAGAGCTTAAAGGCAAGCTCTCGGGCCTGCTTTAGCTCCTCATCATTTAATATAGTATTGATGGTGACATGAATGCGAGCCTTGAAATTATGCGCATAGTCACACAGCTTTTGTATATCCTCAAGACTATTTGGAGCATTAACTCTAGCTCCAAATGATGGACCGCCTATATAAACAGCATCGGCGCCGCTATCAATTGCCGCCAAGCCACATTCAAGATCCTTTGCTGGTGCTAAAAGTTCAATTGCTCTCATGAAGTTCTCTATTAATTTGATTTGTATTTGAT
>CAVHVI010000196.1:0-3468 GCA_963639245.1 Bacteroidaceae bacterium | reverse complement strand
TTTATAAGCTTTTAAAAAATTTTTTCTCATGCCTTGAAAAGTGTTTTTTTCGCCTCCATGTTGTTTACAGCTTAAAGTCTTAGGACTTAAAAAAAGAAAAATGGAGTTTTGCAAAAATGGCAGCTACTAAGCATAGTTTTCAAACACAGGTCGCTAAATTACTCGATCTGCTCGCCAATTCATTGTATTCAAATCGTGAAGTTTTCCTGCGTGAAATTGTTTCTAATGCCTCTGATGCAATAGATAAGTTACATTTCCTTTCCTTGACTAATCAGGATTTAATTAAAGATGATCCTGAATTTAAGATCACTATTAAGGCTGACAAGGATGCTAAGACTCTAACCATCACCGACAATGGTATCGGTATGACCCTAGAGGAGGCTAACAGCCATCTTGGTACTATTGCTGAATCTGGTACCGAAGCTTTCATGAAGAGCCTAACTGGCGATGCTGCTAAGGATTCTCAGCTCATCGGTCAGTTTGGTGTGGGCTTCTACTCGTCCTTTATTGTAGCCGATCGCGTAACCGTGTTGTCTCGCTCAGTAAATGCTCAAGAAAATGAAGGTGTTCGTTGGGAGTCTGATGGCTCAGGCGAATTTGAGTCCGAGATGATTGAGCGTAAGGCTCGTGGTACTGAGGTTATCCTCCATCTTAAGGACAATGCCTCTGAATTCCTAGAGGAGTGGACCTTACGTGAGGCTATCACCAAATATTCAGATCACATCAGCGTACCTGTAAATCTCTGGGTACAGAAGTTTGATACTCCTGCTGAGGATGCATCTGAGGAAGAGAAGAAAAATCCTAAGTCTCACTATGAGTGGGAGCAGGTCAACGATGCTAAGGCTCTTTGGACTCGCAATCCTAAGGAAGTTAAGGATGAGGAGTACAAGGAGTTCTATAAGCACATCTCCCATGACTATCAGGATCCGCTTACTTGGGCTCACAATAAGGTTGAAGGCTCAATGGAGTACACCTCCTTGCTGTATGTGCCAAGGAATGCACCTTGGGATCTCTTTACCCGTGAGCATCAGCATGGCTTAAAGCTCTTTGTACAGCGTGTCTTTATTATGGACAAGGCTGAGGCTTTCTTGCCTAACTACTTACGCTTTGTTTCAGGCTTAGTTGATACCAATGCTTTACCTTTGAATGTCTCTCGTGAGCTCTTGCAGGACTCTCAGGTAACTCGCAAGCTCAAAAAGGCCTTGACCAAGCGCTCCTTGCAGATGCTCGAGAAGCTTGCTAAGGACAATAAGGATGATTATCAATCTTTCTGGGGCCAGTTTGGTAACTGCTTAAAGGAAGGTCCTGCTGAGGATTATGATAACCGTGAGCAGGTAATGAATCTCTTACGTTTTGCCTCTACTAAGGATAATAGCTCAGCTGAGAATGTCTCCTTAGATGAGTACATCGAGCGTATGGTGAAGGGCCAGGATAAGATTTACTATCTCACCGCTGATTCATATGAAGCTGCTGCTAATTCTCCTTATCTTGAGAATCTTAAGAAGAAGGGCATTGAGGTTCTACTCATGTGGCAGCGTATCGATGAGTGGCTCATGGGCAATGTCAATGAGTATGCTGGCAAGGAATTCGTCTCTGCTGCTGCCTCCGATCTCAAGCTTTCTGATGAGCTAGGTGGTAAGGAAGAGAAGGAGAAGAAGGAGACTGCTCAAAAGGAGAATAAGGATCTTATTGAGCGCTTCAAGACTGCTTTGGGGGATAAGGTTAAGGATGTTGAGATCTCTTCACGTCTTACCGATTCTCCATCCTGCGTGATCTCCGAGACTAATCGTATGATGACCTCTCAGATGAAGCGTCTTTTGGAGGCCAATGGCCAGAAGCTTCCTGATGAGAAATATACCCTTGAAATCAATCCTGAGCATGCCTTAGTTAAGAAGGCTTATGCTGAAATTGATGAGACCCGCTTTAAGCAGTGGGCTGATATCATCTATGAGCAGGCCTTGCTTGCTGATCAGGGTGGTCTAAAGGATCCTTCATCTTTTGTTAAGAATCTAAACTCCTTGCTCTTAGGCTAAGCCTTAAGCGCTGGAATTTAAGAAAAAAAGCCGGATCTTAGGATCTGGCTTTTGATTTTTTAGGCCTCAAAAGTTTAGCTTTAAGCCTTGAGGGAGGAGGGCAAAATTTTCAACGCTTATGCATAGAGGATTTGTAATCTCTAGCTGAGCTTTCAAGATCGCCCATCATCTTAGAAAAGTCCTCCATAGCCTGCTGAGTTAGCACCATATTGGATATTTGCTCATGAAGCATATTCACCAAGGCATAATTCTTATCAAGCTCTTGCTGCTGACGTCTTAGCTCGTCCTTAAATGCCGGATCGCCTAAGGTGCGATTAGCAAGGGCCTTTTTAGCATCATCAAGATCATCGCGGATAGATTCAATCCTATTTTTTAGATCTATATATTTAGGGCCTAAATCGTTAGTACTATTTAGATAATTTGCATCATCATTTTTCGCATTTAGTGAGGTTGAGCTAGGGCTTGATCCTTTATTTTCCTTATCTTTAAAAAGCTCTTGCCTTGCCTGAGCTAAGGCCTCTTGTATTTTTGCGTTTTCCTTTTTATTGTTATCAAGAAGATATTTAACTGCCTGACTTCGTCTTGAGATGGAATCAAGCTCTTCTGATAGCTGCCTTAAATAGTTTTGCTTTTTTAAGCTCTCATCTAGCAAATATTTGATTTCATCTTTTAATATCTGGCTTTGAACATTTAAATCCTTTTGTTCTTTTTGCTGGTGAAATTCACTAGAGAGCATATTGTAGAGACCAATGGCCGTTAAGCTAATACCTGCGATGCCGAGTATGCTTATTAGCGCGAGGCTTGCTTTGGAGATCTTGTAATTTTGAAATAAAGCCATAAGCAAAGTCTCCTCTAAAGAGTCATCAGTATGGTGCCTAAGGTAATGCATAGCATTCCCAGAGCTGTTTTTAGGGTAAGGCTTTCATGAAATATGATGATGGCAAGGATGATAGTAAAGATGATGCTAAGCTTATCAACTGTTACCACCTTTGACACCTCACCTAACTGTAGCGCCTTAAAGTAGCAAAGCCATGAAGCCCCGGTTGCAAGTGCCGAGAGAATAAGGAAAACGTAGCTACGTGTGGAAATTGAGCTTAGATCGCTTCCATGTCCTGTTGCCAAAACTATGCCCCAAGCCATAAGCAATATCACTACGCACCTTATGGCTGTTGCAAGATTAGAATTTACGCCCTCAACGCCTATCTTTGAAAGAATAGCAGTTAAGGCTGCAAACAAGGCAGAGAGCAAAGCAAATACTAACCACATGCGCTTATCTCTTCTCATAATTAAGCCATCAGCAAACGGATCCTCTTGTGGTCCATTATTTCAATAACGGCAAAAATTTCAAGTTAATAAGATCAAAACGTGCAGGTATACGGGCTCTAGCTTGATAGGGCGATGTTTTTTTTATCTTAGGCTGTATAATTAGCAATGT
>CAVHVI010000195.1:0-3481 GCA_963639245.1 Bacteroidaceae bacterium | reverse complement strand
AATGTGAGTTTCGGCAAAAATTTTCTTTTGTCATGAAAAAATCTTTAGATTTTCATAAATGCAAGCAGTGAGCATTTGCTAATTATCGTGAGAATTGTCCTCATGATCGCCAATATGTATTTGGGGCAGAGCAGATTTTATCCTCTTTCCTTGAGCCTTGATATTGTTTTTGGCATCCTCTAATAAATCAGCTGAAAGCCTTACCGCCTTGTGTGCCTGCTCATAACTTAATTCTATGGTCTTTGAGCCAAGAGCGTGGGCTTTACTTGCGATCTTACACGCATCATCTGAGGATAAGCCTGCCACCACTCCTGCAATAGCTATTCCTTTTTCAATTTTAGGACTGTCCTTTTTGATAATTTCCATAGCGTCCTTGGCTGTACCTAGGGTTTGAGCAGTCTTGGCCACAATTACGGCTGCTTTAATTATGCCTCCTGCAGGATGAACGCTAGCTGCGGTAGTTGCAACATCCAAAAGCTTAGCCTTATTTATATGACGTAGAGTGAGTCCTGCGGTGATGGTGGCAGCAGCCACACTGCTTGCGACTATGACTCCGGCCTTTCTAACCTGAGAGCTACTATCATCTCCAGTGGTACACCAATTGGCAAAATGCTCACAGTTGTCGGTAAGTAGGTTGTAATGCTGCTCCCCAAGACGCGAGCGAGCACGATTTACTATTTCTCCGCGAGAGAAGGGTAGATCTCCTTTTATTCTCACAGTTTTGATAAGCGCACCATCGGCAAACTCATCAAGAGTATATTCCTTAACTCCCTCTTGGGTTTTGGCAATAACAATCCCTTGTCCGCAATAGATCCCATGATGGGTATAGCCAATGCGCGCAACCTTGAGATGGTCTCCTAAATAAAGTCGATTTTGAGTACGAGCGTTAGTTTTATTCATGGCTTCAGCGTAGCACTAAAAAAATATGGATAAAGAAAATTTACGCGTAAAAATTAGGTTAAAGGTGTTAAAATTCTCACCTGTTAAAAGCAGATGTTTTTTCTGTTAACAAAGATCCGGTAATTCCGGCAGTATTGATAAATTTCGGTAAAATTCATGGAATTTAAGACCTCCAACAATGGCATGATGATTGATCTTTATGAGCTCACCATGTCTAATGGCTTTTTTGCCAGCGGCAAAGCTAATACTCGTGCAGTATTTGATCTCTTCTATCGTCATAACCCTGATCATGGTGGCTTTGCCATCTTTGCAGGACTAGGTCAGGCCCTTGATTGGATTAAGCAACTGCATTTTACCCCTGATGATATTGCCTATTTAAAATCTCTTGGGATCTTCCGTGATGATTTTTTAGCATATCTTGCTGATTTTAAATTTAAGGGCCATGTTTATGCCTTTGATGAAGGCACCATCATGTACCCAAATGAACCGGTGATTTCAATTCATGGCACCATAGTAGAGTGCATGCTGTTAGAAACTGCGCTTTTGACCATGATCAATCATCAGTCCTTAATTGCCACCAAAGCCCGTCGCATGGTACGTGCCGCTCAAGGTCGTCCTATTGCAGACTTTGGTGCCCGTCGTGCCCACAATATTGGAGCGGCCCTATATGGTGCCCGTGCAGCCTATATTGGAGGATGTGTCGCAACCTCTACCTTGCAGGCAGCCGAGATGTTTAATATTCCGGCAACTGGCACCATGGCTCATAGCTGGGTGATGTCCTTTGATGATGAGTATGAGGCCTTTAAGGCTTATGCTGAGGAATATCCTGATAATACCGTTTTGCTCATCGATACCTATGATGTCATGCGCTCAGGACTGCCTAATGCTATTAAGCTTGCTCACGAGTTTTTAGAGACTAAGGGTAAGCGTCTTAAAGGCGTACGTATTGATTCAGGCGATCTGGCATATCTTTCTAAAAAGATCCGTAAGGTTTTAGATAGTGAAGGTCTGCAGGGCACTAATATAGTTGTGACCAACAGCTTAGATGAAAATACCATCTCCTCACTTTTAATTCAGGATGCGAAGGTAGATAGCTTTGGTATTGGTGAGCGTCTCATTACTGCGATGTCCGATCCTATCTTAGGCGGTGTGTATAAGATGGCCGCTATCGAGTCTGAAGGTGAGATGAAGCCTAGAATTAAGGTTTCAGAGACAGCCGAGAAGATCACCAATCCTGGCATTAAGCAGGTATGGCGCGTATATAACCGTGATCGCAAGGCTGTTGCTGATTTGATCGCCGGAGTTGATGAGAAAATAAGCTTCGAGCATCCTTTCCACTATATCGATCCGGTCAATCCATGGCGCGATCGTGCCTTTACCTCTGAGTTTAGCGCAAGGCCCCTGCAGCACCTCTATATTGAAAATGGTGAGCAGGTAAGAGAGCAGCCAGCACTATCTGAGATCAGACAGTATGTCACCGAGCAGCTTCGCAATGAGATTTGGGATGAGGAGCAACGTTTTGAAAATCCTCATATCCACTTCCTTGATATGACTCCTAAATACTTCTCCATGAAGCAGCATCTTTTGGAGAGTATGCGTGAGAAGGTTGCCAGAATTGCCGATCGCTTGGAGCACTAATTAGTGCGTCACTAATTAAGGCATAATTAAATCTTAAGGGAGGCTAAGGTCTCCCTTATGTATATCTAAGTCTTAAATCTAAGGTTTGGGTCTTTGTAATAGCGCAGTGATTTTCAGCACTAACCCCTCGGGGATAAAGCATATTCCACGCATCAAAAGATAAAGCCACCATGCCATCCCGCCATAGCATTTACGTCTCCCCTGTAGCATAGCTTTATATGAAGCCTTAGCTGTTTTGGCTGGAGATGCCGTAAATAAAGAGGCTACTTTTGATGATTGAAGCTTGGAGGCCTTTAAAAAGTTGGTCGCAAGAGGACCTGGGTAGAGCGTAGTGATGCTGATATTGCTATTGTGGTATTCAGCATCGATGGCTTGTGATAATGATGAGAGATAGGCCTTGGAGGCATAATAGCTTGCCATATAGGGGCCAGGCATTAAGGCTGCAATAGACGCAACGTTTAAAATTCGGCCCTGTCCTAAATTCAGCATATCCTTTAAAAAGAGCCTAGTTAAAAGAGTAGGGCTGTAAAGATCAAGCGTGAGTAGATCAATAAGTGAGGCAGGATCCTCCTTGCAAAATTCTCCACAGCAGCCAATGGCGGCGTTGTTTATAAGATAATCAACCCTAAGCTTTAATTCCTTAACGCTCTCATAGAGCATTTGCGCCCCATCACTTTTGGCAAGATCGCAGACTATCACATAAACATTTATCGAAAATTTTGTCTCAAGCTCATCTTTGATGCGCAAAAGCTGCTCTTTGCTTCGTGCCGTGAGAATGAGATCTCCTCCCTTTGAGGCATGCAATCTTGCAAATTCCAATCCAAGTCCTCTGGAGGCTCCGGTAACTAGCAATAAACTCATAGCTGTCCTTTAGCTTAAATAAGCCTTTGTTAAATATAGTGGTGAATTTTTTTAAAGAAAAATTTAAAAATTGCTTGCACAC
>CAVHVI010000194.1:0-3515 GCA_963639245.1 Bacteroidaceae bacterium | reverse complement strand
GATCTATTCTTGATTTTTTTGACAGAGCGCACAATTATTCATAGTGTTACGCGTATACAATATGCGCAGTTAAATAAGTTTCTATCTTTTTGGAGTGATTACTATGATCTTAGAAGGTAAGACCGCATTAGTATCTGGTGGTGGCCGTGGTATTGGCTATGCAATTGCAGAGCTCTTCTACAAGGAAGGCGCTAACGTCTACATCATGTCTCGTACTGCTGAGCAGCTTGCTCAGGCTGTGCAGAAGATCGGTGGTGGTGATGAGACCCGTATCCACGCTATTGCCTGCGACGTAAGCTCTGAGACCTCCGTCAACGAGGCTTTTGAGCGTCTTGCTGCTGATGGTGCTGAGATCGATGTCTTAGTAAACTGCGCTGGTGTTAACCTCCGTGGACCTCTTGAGACCATGCCTCTTGAAACCTGGAATAAGAACATCGGCATCAACCTCACTGGTACCTTCCTATTGACCCAGAAGGTCTTCCCTGCCATGAAGAAGAATGGTGGCGGTAAGATCGTTAACATCGCTTCCTTGATGTCTGAGGTTGCTCGTCCTACCATCGCTCCGTACGTAGCCTCTAAGGGCGGCGTTAAGATGTTCACCAAGGCAATTGCTGTTGAGTGGGCTCCGTATAACATTCAGGCCAATGCTATTATCCCTGGCTACATTGACACTGAGATGAATACTCCTTTGATCAACGATCCTGTATTTGACGGCAAGATCAAGGCTCGTACTCCTGCTGGCCGTTGGGGCAAGCCTGAAGAGGTTGCTCATGCAGCCTTGTTCTTTGCATCAAAGGGTGCAGACTTCGTTACCGGTCAGCTAATTGCTGTTGACGGCGGTATCTTAGCTGCCTTGATGTAATACATCAAAGCAAACGCTAAATAAAAAATCATCCCTGCAGGAATGCCTGCGGGGATTTTTGTTTGGTTCTTCCAGATTTTGAAAAATGCTTAGGCTCAAACGCTATAAACCTACGATGGTGATCTAACTATAAAGCACCATCTCAAGCCTTAAATTTGGCTTAGATGCTATTTGTAACTGCCCCCTAAATGCTATTACAAGCATGCTGAAGGGTAAGGCTTGTAGTAAATTGCCTCGCTCCTACTTCTCATTTACTTTTTGATAGTGCTCATCACTGACCATTTCAAGCCACTCATTTGAAGTTTGCTCACCTGGGCACTCAAAGGCTAAATGGGCAAACCAGCTATCACTTGCCGCTCCATGCCAATGCTTAACGTTTGCAGGAATATTAATAACAGTTCCCGGAAGAATAGCCTGTGGCTCCTGTCCCCACTCCTGATACCAGCCACGACCTGCAACTCCTACAATCATCTGACCACCACCTACGCTTGCATGATGCACATGCCAGTTATTGCGACAGCCTGGCTCAAAGGTTACGTTATAAAAGGGGATCTGCTCCTTTGATACTGCCGCAAGATAGCTCTGACCTACGAAGTATTTAGCATACGCGGTATTAGGCTCGCCTATGGGGAAAATCATCTGCTGCTGAAATTGCTCTTTAGCAGTTAAAACCTTGTCATCAGCCCAGATCTCTTTTGCAAGATTAAAAGCCGCCCATGCCTTAGGCCAACCTGCATAAAAGGCGATATGGGTTAGGATCTCGGCGATCTCAGTACGATTAATACCATTGTCACGCGCGCACTTAAGATGATAGCCTAAAGATGAGTCCGTGATCCCCTGTGCAATTAAGCAGGTGATGGTTACCAAGGATCTGTCGCGCAGAGATAAAAGATCATTGCGTCCCCACACCTCAGCAAATAAGACATCATCATTTAAATGCGCAAATTCAGGAGCAAAATCGCCTAGGATCTCATGCCCAGCTTTCTGCTCAACCTTAACCTTATTACCAAAAGCCATATCCTTATCCTTTTTTCAAAGCTTAATTGTAAATTTGATGCTGCTTTCATCAGAGCCATAAAACTTGAAACGTAAGCATCCTAGGCTCATAAAGCAGGCGTTTAAGCATAAAACTCAAATTAAAGCCTCTCTCAAACCTGCTTTGAGAGTCTTGACTATGGTTTGTCTTAGCGCCTCTCTTTTGAAAGCTTGCACAAAACTTTAGCAAGGTAAGCGCAGCTAAATTAAGCCATATTGAAAATTGGTAAGATCAGACAAAAGAACGCAAGCATAAGGCAAAAGCAATGCGCCTTTATACTTTAGACTAATGACATTTAAAATTAATGCGCTAGCAATATTCCCCTATATCTATCATCACTTATGGTTAAAACTATGCAGTTAAAACCTGTTTGCAAAAAGCTTATGCTCTCATTTTTAATCTTGCTCTTAATCCTTGTGGCCATCATCACCTACATATTGATGCTCCCTGATTTTGGACGCCTTCCCAAGGGCGAGCGTCTAGACAGGATAAATGCCTCAAGCCATTTTATCGATGGTACCTTTGTTCCCTTAGAGACCACTGAAACTCACCTCAAAAAGGGCTTTATTGCGGGCATGTATAGCTTTTTGTTTGAGGATAAGCCTGATCTTAAGCCATCAAAACCGGTGCCTACAGTAAAAACTGATCTTAAGAGCTTGGATATTAATGAGGATCTTATTGTTTGGATGGGCCATTCCTCCTTTTACCTGCAACTTGGCGGAAAAAGGGTCCTAGTTGATCCCATCTTCTCTGGGCACTCCTCTCCATTTAAAGCCATGATGAAGGCCTTTCCTGGCTCGGATGTCTATACGGCAGATGATATGCCTGCAATTGATGCGCTCTTAATCTCTCATGATCATTGGGATCATCTAGATTATGAAACCGTCACCGCACTTAAGGACAAGGTAGGAGTGGTGCTGACAGGCTTAGGTAGCGGTGAGCATTTTGAATACTGGGGCTATGATAAGAGCAAGATAATCGAAAAGGACTGGGATGAGGCTCCCTTAGAGCTAGGAGATCTCAAGATCACCATCACCCCTACCCGTCATTTCTCTGGTCGTTTTTTAAAGCGTAATCCCACGCTACCGGTATCATTCGTGTTTGACTCTCCAAGACGTAAGGTGTTTTACTCAGGTGATGGCGCCTTTGGTAAGCATTTTAAGGATATTGCCCAAAAATACGGTCCCTTTGATTTTGCGATCATGGAGGATGGTCAATATAACGAGCAATGGCACTTTGTGCATATGTTCCCCGAGGAAATGCTCGAGGCCTCCAAGATCTTAGGCGCCCGCTACGTACTGCCAGTCCATAACTCAAAATTCATCCTCGCAGAGCACAGATGGGATGAGCCCTTAGCAAAAGCCTCCAAGGAGGCTCCCAATTACGGGATCATGCTACAAACTCCCAAGATTGGAGATAAGGTGGATTTAGCTGATCCTAAGGCCAATGAAAGATGGTGGGAGGAGCTTGAATAAGGCTTAGAGCAAGGATCTAGTAAGGCTTGCATATTAAGAGGAGGTAAAGGCTATATAGGCTTACTCAAGGGCCCAAATAGCAGATGGCATCCGCAAAGAGATGCTTTGCAAGCATGATGACAAAGCTTGAGCCCAGCTAAAT
>CAVHVI010000193.1:0-3568 GCA_963639245.1 Bacteroidaceae bacterium | reverse complement strand
CAATGCAGAAAAACTTGCTGAAAAAAAGGTAAATACCCCAGCTAATCCTTATATTAAAAAGGCTCCAGCATCAATTTTTGCCAATGTGAAGGATTCTGCTCTTGTAAAAGATAAGCAAGCAAGCTCCAATATAGCTGCACAAGGACACGCACAGACTCTATCAGATGTAGCCTCAATCAAGGATCAATCTGCTACATTTAATATAAATCGTCTTGATAATAACAAGATCCCTCAATCATTGAAGGCCGAGAAAAAAATAGCATCCCGTCCCCTGCCGCGCGCCTTAAAACAAGACAATAGCTTCAAAGAGATACGTAAGCAAAATGCTTGGAATGCACCTGAGTTATTGCCTGAGACTAATTTATCCATAGTGGGCACGGCTGTTACTAAAAATTCCCAAGCAACAGCACCTCAAGTGCAAGAGACTGCTTTTAATGAAATAAAAGCAAAAGGCGACAGGCTTGCAAAAAAAGGTAAGCTTCCCCAAAACTTAAAGAAATCAAACAGGGCACCTCAGTAAAGATCATGAATATTCAAATGACCCAACAGGTCCAACGCCAAAATCTAGGTATAGCCGCCGCACCTCATTTACACGCGCGCCTAAATACGCAAAGGATCATGCTTATTACGGCTGTAGCCTTGCTCCCTGGCTTTATTGCCATGGTTATCTTTATGGGCTTTGGAATCATATGGCAATTTCTTATCTCCATTACCACTGCTCTTTTATGTGAAATGGCTTGTGCAAAATTACGCCATCGCGCACTTTTGGCTGCAGTTAAGGATATGTCGCTTTTAATTACTTGCCTTATCCTGGTAATGACACTTCCGCCACTGCTACCTTGGTATTTAAATATTGCCGCCACGGCCTTTGCTATTTTGTTAGTAAAGGAGGCCTTTGGTGGTCTTGGCATGAATATCTTCAATCCCGCCATGGCAGGCTTTATCTTCCTATTTATCTCGGCCTCAAACTTTATGTTTGCCACCTGGGTTTCGCCAAACGCTAATGCCTTGCAATTGGCAACACCCGCTACCACCTATGAGGTGATCTTCAACAAGGGAAATGCTACCGCTTTAAGAGATAAAATTCATGCACAAGCTCAAGATGTTCCGGATGCATTCACTGGCGCAACTTGGCTTGATAGTGTAAAAACTGCGCGCAAGGCTGGTACCGATATAGGCTCAGAGGCTGTTGACTTTTCATCTGAAAGCTTTTGGGGATATGTGGTAATTAGCTCCGCGCTAGCCCTTGGCGGATTAATCCTTATGGCGTTGCGCATCGTCATTATTCGTATGGTTGTAGCCTATTTTGCCGCAATCGTACTGTTCTCTGCCCTAGGATATGCCTTTTGCCCAGAATATTTTCTACCTCCACTTCATGAAATCTTATTTGGCGGAACGGTAATTGCAGGATTTTTCATCATCACCGATCCCGTTACTAACGCCGGAACAGCCAAGGGACGCATAGTCTATGCGGTCCTTGTTGCTTTTCTTATTGTTCTCATTCGTGCTCTTGGCTCATACTCCGATGCCGTAGCATTTTCTGTTTTGCTTGCTAATGCTGCAGCCCCCTTAATTGATGTACTGACACGTCGCCACGGTTTCGGCTACGGTTATAAGAAAGGATCTTTAGACTAATGGACGATATCAAAAAGGACGACGTGGTGGACACAAAATCGTCAACAAGCAATGCAAATGATGCATCTAAGTCAAGCGCACAAGAGACTAAGAGCAACAATAAAAAAGCCTTTGCTGACAAGCCTTATCTGCGTGCGTTATGCGCTGGTCTTTCGTTGGCGGTTATTTCTGCAATTTGCATGATACTGGTATTAAAAACTGAAGCATTAACGCGTGATCTGATCGACTTTAATCAAAACGAGTCAAAGATCTCCAAGATCTCTAATGAGCTAATTCCTGCAAAGCTTTTAAACGGCACCTCGGTTAAGTGCAATATGTTTGACGATGAGCGTATAGGCAGTGATATGCGCATTTATACCTTCACTCATAAAAAAGAGGTCCGCGCCTATCTTATGACCTACTCCACCTCAAGAGGTTATTCCACACCGCTAGTACTAATTGGTGCCTTTGATAAAGATAAAAAGCTTATCAAAAACGATGTACTTATATCCAATGAAACACCAGGCTTAGGCGACAAGGTAGAGCGTCGTAATGGCAACTTTATGGATATGTTTAATGGTAAGGGATTTAATGATGCCAACTGGGATGTAAAAAAATTCGGAGGCGACTTCGATTATATTACAGGATCTACTGTAACCTCACGTGCTGTCGTTATGGCCACTAAGGATGCACTTGATACCCTACAAACACTAGATCCCAGCAAATTAAGAAATTGCAGAGGCACCACCAAATGAGCATGAATACCGTAGAGGGGATCAAGAGTACCCCTAAAAAGCCTTCATTAGTTAAGGTATTTACCAAGGGCTTATGGAGTGAAAATCCTGGCTTATGTCAGCTTTTAGGACTATGTCCACTATTAGCTGTATCTAATTCTGCAGTAAGCGCATTAGGTCTAGGGCTTGCAACCTTACTTGTGGTAACCATAAGCTCAGTCATCATCTCAATTTTAAGAAAATTACTACTACGCGAGGTGCGCATCCCTCTCTACGTAGTATTAATTGCAACCTTGGTGACCTGTGTACGCTTTTTTGTTGCAGCATACTACCCATCACTTTATGACTCACTAGGCATATATTTAGCTCTAATTGTCACCAATTGCATTATTATGGGCCGCGCTGAAGCGGTAGCCGGCAAGGAAAACGTCGTTAGATCATTTCTTGATGCTCTAGGATGTGGATTTGGATTTGTTTTAGTACTCTTTGCTTTAGGATCAATACGCGAGATCATTGGCTCCGGCACTTGGATGCACGGAGCAGGCCGACTACTAGGTAGCTTTGCAGAACCTCTTGAAATAACCTTATTCTCAACTGACTACACCTATTTAATTGCCGTACTTCCACCAGGAGGTTTTTTCGTACTAGCATTATTAATAGCTCTTAAAAATGCTATGGCTGTACATAAGGCTCGTCGCGAGGAGCTGAAATTTCAAATAAAATCTATCCAAAACTAGGCTGCTATCTAACGAAATCTTAGATAGATAAGAGGTGGCCTATAGTCACCTCTTTCAAATTACACCACATCATAGGCTACAAAACGAGTTTTTTCTTCTGAATAAACCAAGGCCATACGGATCAACTCTAGTTCTATTTTGCTAGTCATAAAATGCTCACCGTAATGCTTTGCAACGATCTGTTTCTTTGCATCCTCTAAAAGCTTTTGTGCGTGTCCATCACGATCAAATTTAAGTTCCAAAACGTAAGCCTTATTTTTTATCCTAAATTCCAAATCAGAGCGTCCATTGGCATTGTGTAACTCAGAAAACACCTTAATACCAGCGCCTTTGATATAGTAAAAAAGGTTACCGCGTAGGCTATACTCGTCTCGAATAGGAAAATTCTTGTAATCAAGACTTGTCAAAACGCTATTTAATAATGAAGGAATTTCCTCTATGGAATGCTCATAAAAAAGATCATCTGCAGCCATATCACTATCT
>CAVHVI010000192.1:0-3570 GCA_963639245.1 Bacteroidaceae bacterium | reverse complement strand
AGCCGTCTACAAAAATCGTACACTAATACCATGTTTAAATACGGTGATCTCTAGGCTAATACACCGAGCTCATCTGCTCATACATTGCTCCCAAATGCTCATACAGTGATCCCCCAACTCGTATGGCTTCAGAGCATTATAAAAATCTCATGATCACGTACAGTAGTACCAAAGAAGACATACAGCTGTCTACAAAAATCGTACACTAATGCCATGTTTAAATACGGCGATCTCTAAAGTAATACACTAGTATCATCAGGTCATACACAGGTCCCAAATAGCCGTGCAGTGATCCCGCGCCTTCGTACTCCTGATTTTTCCTAGCATCGATCGCATGGATCGATCTCTAAAGAACGGATGCCTATCTGTCACCTTGAGATTAAGTACACCTCTGCCCATTCAATTGTCAAAATGTTCCACGTGGAACATACAAAAAAATAGGGCCGCATTACGCGGCCCCAAAGTTTGAACAAGTTAAAAGGTATTAATACAAGACAGAGATATCTGCAGTATTAGCTAGCATTTCCTTAAGCTGAGTCAAAATAGCCAGACGATTGGCTCTTACAGCCTCGTCCTTGTCATTGACCATTACGTGCTCGAAGAAGGCATCAACGTCCTCTCTTAGCTCAGACATCTTGGACATAGCATCCTGATAATCACCGTCAGCATAGAACTGCTTGATGGTAGGTGCTAGAGCCTCAATGTGAGTAGCCAAACGCTTCTCAGCATCATCCTTTAACAAGGAAGCATCGATGGCGGAGCTCTTAACCTCAGCCTTAGCCAAAATGTTGGAGATACGCTTGTAAGCGGCAGCCAAATCAGCAGCCTCTGGTAAGGTCTTGAAGGCAGCCACAGCCTTAACACGCTTATCAAAGTCTAATAAGGATTCAGGCTTAGTGGAGAGCACAGCAAGATAGATCTGAGCATCGATATTCTGATCCTGATAGAAGGACTTCAAGCGGGTCAAAATAAAGTCGACAACGTTATCCTTGGTGTCTTTATTCTTAAGCTTATCAGCTAGGAGCTCACAGGCCTTAGAAACAACATCCACTAGGTTCAACTCAATACCGTTCTCAATGATGATACGGATCAAGCCAATGGCAGCACGACGTAGACCGAAAGGATCCTTATCGCCCTTAGGAAGCATGCCGATACCGAAGATACCGGTGAGGGTAATAATCTTCTCAGCAAGAGATACAGCGATCTGCACAGGCTTAACAGGGATAGCATCACCTGCAAAGCGAGGCTGATAGGCCTGGAAGATAGCCTCGGATACATCAGCATCCTCACCATCAAGCTCAGCATAGTGCATACCCATGATACCCTGAGTATCAGTAAACTCAGTAACCATGGTGGTAGCGAGATCGCACTTAGATAGATAAGCTGCACGGCTTGCCTTCTGAACATCAGCACCGATCTTAGATGCAATGTACTCAGCAAGAGCCATGACGATCTTAGTACGATAGGCTAGGGTGCCGATATCCTTTTGATAGACGATGGTCTCTAAGCGCTCAAAGAAGGACTCAAGAGTGTGCTTGCGATCGGTGTTAAAGAAGAACTCAGCATCAGACAAACGCGGTCTAATAACACGCTCATTACCAGAGATAAGTGAGGTGGTGTCGCTAGGGTTGATGTTAGATGCAAAGGCAAAGCAGGCCATTAGCTTTCCGCTCTTGTCATAGATCGGGAAGTACTTCTGATCGCCCTTCATGGTGTAAACCAAAGCCTCTGCGGGAACATTTAAGAAATGCTCATCAAAGGTGGCCTTAAAGATGTGAGGATTCTCAACGATGGAGGTAACCTCTTCAACTAAGCCATCATCCAAGTCAGCAACGCCGTTTACAGAATCAGCAATAGCCTTAACCTGAGCAATTACAGAAGCCTTACGCTCCTCGTAATCAGCGATCACAGCACCTTCATCCTTAAGCTGCTGTAAATAGGTATCACATGAATTGATGGATACAGTCTGATTGCCTAAGAATCTGTGGCCGTTGATGACACGACCAGACTCAATACCAAGAATAGTTCCAGGAATTACCTCAGAGCCAAACATCATGCAGAGAGTGTGCACTGGACGTACGAACTCCTCACGCTTAGCACCCCAGTGCATAAGACGAGGAATAGGTAGAGCCTTCAGGGCCTTTAGGAAAAGCTCAGGAACTAGAGTTGCAGTCTCGGCACCAGCCTTAAAGGATTTGATATAGAGCCACTCACCCTTATCAGTCTTTAAGGTCTGAGCATCCTTGATATCGATGTTATTGGACTTAGCCCAACCAAGAGCAGCCTTAGTAGGGTTGCCATCAGCGTCAAAAGCAGCCTTGATAGCAGGACCACGAACCTCAACCTCAGCATCAGCCTGCTTAGTCTCAAGATCGCTAATGATCAAAGCCAAACGTCTAGGAGTTGCATACCATTTAGAGGCAGAATACTTAAGGCCTAGGTTATCTAGCTGTTTTACGAAATTGTCATGAAGAGCCTGAGCCAAAGTTCTTAAAGACTTAGGAGGCAACTCCTCGGTACCAAGTTCAAGAAGTAAATTTTCAGTAGTCATTTCTTTTTATCCTTGGTTAATTTTTCTTGCACATAGGGAAGCCGAGCTGCTCACGAGACTTGTAATAGGTCTCAGCAACCTGCTTAGATAAACCACGGATGCGCAGAATAAAACGCTGTCTTTCAGTTACAGAAATAGCGTGTCTTGCATCTAAAAGATTAAAGCAGTGAGCAGCCTTCAAAATACGCTCATAGGCAGGCAAAGGTAGAGGCTTCTCAAGCTCTAACAAATGCTTAGCTTCCTGTTCCATGTGATCGAACATCTCAAAGAGGAAGGCGGTATCAGCATGCTCAAAGTTATAGGTAGACTGTTCAACTTCATTCTGATGGAAGACATCACCATAGGTTACGTCGCCATTAGCAGTGTGAGCCCAGATCAGATCGTAGACAGTCTTCTTCTTCTGGATGTACATGGCCAAACGCTCAAGACCATAGGTGAGCTCGCCGGTTACGGGGAAGCACTCAAGACCACCTACCTGTTGGAAATAAGTGAACTGAGAAATTTCCATGCCATTAAGCCAAATTTCCCAGCCTAAGCCCCAAGCACCTAGGGTAGGATTTTCCCAGTTATCCTCAACGAAACGAATATCGTTAACAGTAGGATCAAAGCCTAATTCCTTTAATGAGCCAAGATAGAGCTCCTGAATGTTGTCAGGAGAAGGCTTCAAAATAACCTGGAACTGATAGTAATGCTGCAAGCGATTTGGATTCTCACCATAACGGCCATCGGTAGGACGACGTGATGGCTGAACGTATGCACAGCAAATAGGCTCAGGTCCTAAGGATCTGAGGAAAGTCATAGGATGAGAGGTACCTGCACCTACTTCCATATCAAAAGGTTCGGCAATCATACAGCCGTGTCTCATCCAGTAATCCTGAAGAGTCAGGATCAAACCCTGGAAGGTTTGTAGATCATACTTGTTGGGCATTTTTTAAACCTAAAAATATGCTAAGTACTTGTTAATCAAATACTTTTTAAAAGAAATTAAAAATCCGTCGTCGCAAAAAGCAAGCTCTATA
>CAVHVI010000191.1:0-3697 GCA_963639245.1 Bacteroidaceae bacterium | reverse complement strand
AGTTACGAGAGGATCAGGTTGAATTTCCAAAATAGCTATAGACTGTCTTGGAATAGATAAAGACAAGAACGATAGTTTTTAAGAACACCTATATTACCGAGGATAAAATTGAAAGATACCGATTTAAAACTGGTTATAAGTGCCATTTTGCATGATATAGGTAAGCTGGTATATCGCAGTGGTGTAAATGGCAACCACAGTAGCAACGGTTATGACTACTTAAAGAATACTATTGGCATTAATGATAAGGATATCCTAGAGGCGGTACGTTATCATTATGCAGAGGATCTTGACAAATCAGCAATTGATGATGGTAGCATTTCTTATATTGTCTATGTAGCAAATAAAATTGCAGCAGCTGCTGATAGACGACATGCCAATGCATTAGAAAGCTCAGTCTCAAGAGATAAGCCCCTAGCTAGTGTTTTTAATCACTTAAATAAAAATAACGAAAATTATTTCTTCAGGGGAGCGTTTTTGGGAGATGATAATGATGCTGTCTACCCAGATCCTACGCCCTGTAAGCTAGATACTGACTTCTATAAACAATGTCTTGCAAGAATGTCAGGGTGCTTGAAGGAGCTTAAATGGAATGTTGCTTGGGTAAATTCGCTGTTAACTACTACTGAAAAGCTAACCACATTTATTCCCTCGTCAACCTCTAATCCAGATGTTGCAGATATATCATATTTTGATCACGTAAAAATCACTGCAGCAGTAGCATCCTGTATCAAGGCCTATCTTCCGGAAGGGACTAATTTAAAGGAGACTTTGTTTGAACATGAAAGTGATTTTCTAAAGCAAAAAGCTTTCCTCTTATATTCCCTTGATATAGCTAGAATTCAAAAATTCATCTATAACATCGTAAGCACGGGGGCATTAAAGAGCTTAAGAGCTCGTAGCTTCTATATTGAGCTTGTGATGGAGCATATTATAGATGAGCTATTGGAGAGACTATCGCTTAGCAGAGCCAACCTTCTATATATAGGTGGTGGTCATTGCTACATGCTTTTGCCAAATACTGAGTCCTTAAAAAAGGAATTAAAGGTATTTGAGACTGAAATCAATGATTGGTTTATTGATCATTTTAATAATGGCTTGTTTATCGCTGGTGGCTATGCTGAATGCTCTGCAGAAAATCTAAAAAATTACCCTGAGGGTAGCTTTGCAGGACTTTATCAGAAGGTGCATGATGAAATTTATGCCCGTAAGATGCATCCTTATTCAGCTCAGCAGATCTTAAAGCTTAATCATACAGTACCGCATGGTGAGCGTGAATGTGTAATCTGCCATCGTGTGGGTGTGCTTAATAAAGAAAATCGTTGCACAATTTGCGCCTCACTAATAGAGATCTCAAAGAAGATTTTAGAGTGCGATATCTTGGTGGTAATGCGCGATCAGGCAAACTGCAAGGTTTATGGCGAGTATCATCCTTTACCACTACCTTTTGGCAAGATCCTTTTAGGCGTAGACAATAGTACTGCGCAACAGTGCATGCAGGATAATGAGCATTATTGTCGTAGCTATACCAAAAACATTAACAATGATGATGAATTTAACCATCATCATATCTTCGTGGGTGACTATAGCTATAGCACGCTTGATACTTATGCCTCAAGTGCTATGGGTATTAAGCGCATGGGGATCATGCGCGCCGATGTTGATAATCTTGGTTCAACCTTCGCCTCAGGCTTTAAGCAGGAAAATGTCGATAAATATTCAACCCTGTCACGCTCTGCAACCTTGTCGCGTATGCTCTCTCTATTCTTTAAGTATTACATCAATAAAATCTTAAAGCATGGACAATCTCAGGTTCTTACCTATGTTAATGAGCGTAAGGTTTCAATTGTCTACTCTGGTGGCGATGATGTCTTCCTTGCTGGCTCTTGGAATGATGTAATTGATGCCTTTATCGATCTGCGTACCGAGTTTAGACGCTTTACCCAAAAAACATTGAGCTTATCTGGTGGTGTTGGTATTTACCCTGATAAATTTCCAATCAATGTTATGGCAGTAGAGACTGAAGAATTAGTTGAGAACTCCAAAACTTTAGATGATAAGGATGGAATTACTTTATTTGAAAATTTGGGTGGCTTTAAATGGGATAAGTTCTTAGAGCAAGTCATAGGCGAAAAGTTTAAGGCGTTGCAAAATTTCTTTGATAGCCAAGCTTTTATGAAGGATGGTAGCTATGGCAAGGCCTTTTTATATCATCTCTTAGAGCTAATTCGTCATACTGAAGGACAACCTGAAAGAAAGATAAATAGGGCAAGATTGTTCTATTTGTTATCTCGCATGGAGCCTAGTCGTGATGCTGAGCCTGAGATGAAGGAACTTTATCGCACCTTCTCCCAAAAGGTATATTCATGGTATCCATGTGAAGAGGATAGACGTCAGCTAATAACGGCTATTTACCTATACGTTTATCTCACTAGAGATATGTATAGTGATGGTGAACAAAATTCTGAGAATGCAGGAGCTTAGTGAATGAGTACATCAAATTATGGTAGCTACCGCGGAAATAACGGTGGCTATAAATCAAGCAGTAATCCGCAACGTCCTGGCTCCTTGCCAGAGAAAAACTATGTTGCTTTGAATAAGGATGATTATGTGGATAGGGCAGAGAAGGATATGACCTACCTTTTAAAGGAATGGAACTGTGCCTTAACCACCTCTAAAATTCGCTCTATTTTAGCTATGACCGCTGAGATTTTGAATAAGGTTAATAGCGCTAAGGCTCAGGCAACTGCAACTGATGCAATTAATGCACGCATTAAGGGTGACTTAACTCAGCTTAGGATCAGATGTGTTTATGAGTGCGGCCGTTTCCCTGAGGTGAAGGATTTTATGACTCAAACTCAAATCCTCAAGCACATCACCAATATTAAAACTCTTGAGCAGTGTGAGTCATTTTGCCATTACATGGAAGCTCTTGTTGCTTATCACCGTTATCTTGGTGGTAAAGATTAACATCCTGATGCTGAACAAATTCTGAGGTTTACGATTATGTACGCAAAACTAAAAATTTCTGGGATCATTCAAGTAGTAACAGGACTTCATATTGGTGGAAGCTCTGCATTTTCTGCAATTGGTGCGGTGGATAGTCCGGTGATTAAGGATCCGCTTACAGGTTTACCATTATTACCTGGTAGCTCGTTTAAGGGCAAAATGCGTACCTTACTTGCGCGCGAGATAAATCAGTCCTTTGCTAAGGATCCAAATAAGGATGATCCGCGTCTACTTTCTCTGTTTGGTAGCTCTGATAAGCCTGTTAGAGTTGCAAGACTATTATTTTCCGATGCCTTAATGCGCAATTGGCCAGATCTGGCACAGCGTGGCTTGAACTCAATGACTGAGGTTAAATTTGAAAATACCATCAACCGTGCCACCGCCGTTGCAAATCCTCGTCAAATTGAGCGTGTAGTAAGAGGCTCTTTATTCCCCTTAGAGCTTATCTATGAGATTAATGATTCAATTTTAGAAAACAGTGATTTAGAGACTGCTGTTCTTGCTGACATGGAGCTAGTAAGTGAGGGGCTCAAGCTTATTCAATATGATTATTTAGGCGGTAGTGGTTCTCGTGGCTATGGCAAGGTGAACTTCTGTCAGGTCAAGGTTGAGAGCGCCATCGGTAAAATTGAGCAAGCATTAATTGATAAGTGCAACGACTGCTTTAAGTTCTTTGAGACCAATAAGC
>CAVHVI010000190.1:0-3714 GCA_963639245.1 Bacteroidaceae bacterium | reverse complement strand
AGTAAGCACTATGTGCGCCATGGCAATGTGCTCATATTCAGTACTTGCAGATGACAACATTCCTGATCCCTTTGCCAATATGCGCTCTAATGCGCAGAGCTCCCAATCAGCAGTAGCCGGTGCTAATAATGCTCAAGCACAAGCTGCCGCAGTACCGGTAATCATTCCCGAACCTCCTACCTTTGATGCTCAATCATGGGTGCTACTAGATTATTATTCAGGTCGCATCATCACTGAGCATAATAAGGATGAGAAGATCTGGCCTGCATCATTGACTAAGATGATGACCGCCTATGTCATCGGCATGGAGCTTAAGGCTGGCCGCCTTAAGATGGAGGATGATGTCACTATCCCAGAAAACGCTTGGGCTAAGAACTACTCTGACTCCTCAAAGATGTTCATTGAGGTAGGAAAAACTATTAAGGTAGGCGATCTACTGCGTGGCATTATCATTCAATCAGGTAATGATGCCTGCGTAGCTATGGCCGTGCATCTTGCAGGTACCGAGGAAGGCTTTGTAAGCGTAATGAACAGTTATGCCCAACGCCTAGGTCTTAGAAATACCCACTTTTCCAATGTCCATGGTCTCATGGATGAGATGAATTACTCCACCGCCTATGACATGGCACTTTTAGGTCGTGCGGTAATTCGCGATCTGCCAGGTGAGTATCCGATCTATTCACAAAAGGAATTTACCTTCAACGGTATTAAGCAGTACAACCGCAACCGCCTGCTGTGGGATAAGAGCCTTGCTGTTGATGGTATTAAAACCGGTCACCTCTCAGAGGTTGGCTACAATCTTGTGACCTCGGCAGTTAAGGACAATATGCGTCTTGTGGCCTCCGTGATCGGTGCTAAGAGCGATAAGATGCGTGCAGCTGATAACCGTGCCCTCCTTTTATACGGCTTTAATTACTTCCAAATCTACACCCCTTTCCAAGCAGGCCAGTCCCTACTTACAAGAGCGGTGCGTATGGGAGATAAGAGCGATGTACAGCTAGGACTTAAGCAGGATCTAAGCATAGTTATTCCGCGTGGTTCACAAAACCGTATGAGTGTGGGTTATCGTCTCAAATCCTCACAGCTTGTAGCCCCCATTAAGGCAGGCGATGTTTTAGGCACCGTCGATGTAAAGCTTGATGACAAATTACTCTCCACAGCACCCTTGGTTGCCCTTGAGGATATTAACGAAGGTGGCTTCTTCTCAAGAATGTTTGATAGAGTAATGCTCTTCTTTACCGGCTCTAACAAAAATAATGATCAGGACAATGGCAATAAGGAGTAAGACATGAATATTTTAGATGGCTCTCCTGAGCAGATGCGCAAGCTCATTAAGTATCCTGCAGTGGTGGACTTTCGCGTGATCATTAAAAATGGTGTTGATGATGCAGTGGCGCAGGTACAAAATGCCATTAATGCCATTGAAAAGGATGGCGCGATGGCACTTAAGGGATCTCCTCGCCCAAGTCGTACCGGCAAGTATCTTTCATATACTCAAGAGGCCCGTGTAACTTCATACGAGAATTTGCATGCTATCTACAATAAGGTAGGTGCATTAGATTGTGTGATGCATATTCTCTAGCTTACTATGCGCAAAATAAAAGACTTAGAAAAGAAAAGCTTTGGTCTTGAGATCTCTCACTTTTCTTGGGCGATGATATATCTTATCGCATTAGCAGGACTCATCTTTGCAATCTTTCTAATGCTATCGTTGTTTCGCATTTCAAGCTTTGCCTTTCAAAGCTTTGATGATGTCGATGACATTCCCTATCACCGCGTAGGTCTTTTATTAGGTACTTCCCCACAACAAGCACCAGGAGTTCCCAACACCTACTTCACCGCGCGCATTGATGCTGCCGCCAAGCTCTACAAGGAGCATAAGATAGATTATATTTTGGCATCTGGCGACAATCGCAAGCTCTCTTATAACGAGCCACGTGAAATGCGCCGTGCGCTTATTAAGGCAGGTGTTCCCTCCACACGTATTGTGATGGACTTTGCTGGAATTCGCACCCTAGATTCTGTGTTAAGAGCCAAGAGCGTGTTTATGCTGCAGGATCTTACGGTGATCTCCCAAAGCTTCCACAATGAAAGGGCGCTCTTTATTGCCAAAAGCCAAGGACTTAATGCCCATGGCTTTAACGCAAAAGAGCCTGATAATACCCTAAGCTTTTTAAAAGTGCGTTTGCGTGAGTTCTTTGCCCGCATCAAATGCATTCTTGATGTGTATTTTTTGGAAACTGGCCCGCATTTTTATGGTGATCCTATAAAGATCGGCGATGCCACTATGCCAATACAGCCATCAAATAAGCCACGTCATGCTACCTCCAAGCCCAAAACAATCACTGATAGTGCAAGTATCCTAAAGGAGGCTGAGCTTATGGCCAAGCGTCATCAGATGGAGCTTGAGGAGCAGGCCCAAATGGAAGCCGAAATGGCACAGCAACGTGAAATGACCATTCATGCCCAAGAGGATTTTTATAATCATGATCTTGATGATGAAGGATCAGAGGCTAATGAAATTGGTAGTACTCAGGCAGATGAGCTAAGCCATGATGCACAACAGCAGGCTCTACGTGAGGCTGCCACTACCGCTGCTGGCGCTATACGTCAAACGGGAATACCTGAGCGCCACGATGATGCCGCTCAAAGCAACGAAGGCTCGCACAAGACCTACGGCGATCCTTGGGAATAAGGCTTGGTTCTCCAAGAATTAATGAGGGACTAAAATTATTCCCTCATTTTGGATAGCAAGCAAGCTTTCTACTTAATCTTTAGGGGATCGTAATTGGTGATCACCAACTCCTTAATCGCACCTCGAGCGTTAGTCTGAGAGCTAATGCATCTGGTCGCATCTAAGGTATTTATCTGATAATGTTTATATAAATTAAAGCAAATAGGCGCAGTTGAATTTGACTGCATAAACTTAATCTTACGTTTATGAAGCTTCTTGCAATGCTCGGCAAGTAGGTACTGATCCTCATCGGTCCATTCACCAGGCTGATACGAGGTAAAACTTGAAGTTACACTCAAGGGAGCATAAGGCGGATCTAAATATACAAAGGAATTATCTGGAATACGCTCTAAAACTGTGTCATAGCTTTCATTGCATATTTCAATATCATGCGTATTTAGGAATTCATGTACCGCAGTTAAAGTCTCCACATCACAAATCAGTGGATTATTTAGCTTGCCAAAAGGAGTATTAAAGATATTCTTTTTATTAACACGATAAAGACCATTAAAACAGGTCTTTAGAAGATAGATAAGACGTGCGGCACGCTCGGTATTTGGACGTTTATAAAAGGCTTCCTTATCCCTATCCCAAGCTCTTACTTCTTTAAAATACTCTAATTCATATGGCATATCCTTTAGGATCTCAATAAGCCCATCAAGATCATCACGAATAGTCCTATATGCATTAATTAGCTCTTCATTGCAGTCATTGATAATTGCCCGTTTAAACTTAATGGCAAAGAGCATAGCTCCGCCACCTACAAAGGGCTCTACATAGGTCTCAATATGCTCAGGAACAAAGTTCATTAGCTTAGGTAAGGATCTACGCTTACCACCTACCCACTTTACAAACGGTCTAACGGAGCTTTCTCTATTGTACTGTTGCATATCAATGAAACCTAATCAGACATATTCAATATTTACTTCGATATTTAAGGATTTGATTATTATACGAAATGAAAATAATTAATAATATGA
>CAVHVI010000189.1:0-3717 GCA_963639245.1 Bacteroidaceae bacterium | reverse complement strand
CGTAAGCACCCTAAAACCTAGGTGCGTGTAATTTTCTGATCGCCGACAATATCCCCATCGAAAAATTGGATGGAGATAACCATGACTGACCAGAAACGAGCACGTGAAATCTGCTTGATCATAAATTGGACTGCGGCTTATGCGGACTTTAAAAGTAGGAACTGCACCCTTTCCTCTTATTGCCGCAATTATTTTGGGATCTTCCTTATTAGCTACGGGATCACTGATTATGTCCCAAACAGGGCAACTGTTTTATATCGATTCAAGAAGGTCAAAGCTCAATTAGGATCGCTCCTAGATAATGAAGCTTCTGCTCAGGCGCAGGAGTCCGCTTGTTCTACTACCGAGAATGAGCCTACCCATAAGGAAGAGGTACACGGTACTACTTCCTCTGACACTGATCCATCACAGGTAGCTGTCTTTGACTTGGAAAAATTGGTAGCTACCGCGACCTCTGCTCCAACTCCCACTAATAAAGCTAATCCTCCCTTAGCTACAGCCACACCACATCTATGCTCTGAAAGCCTGTCTTTTGGAATGTCGCAGCTTAACGTCGAATGGGGTGGAATGCGGTTCTCTTACCCATGCCTAGATCCAGGACAACACCTAGCCTTATTGCTGTATCGTCTTAAGGAGTTAGAGGAGGGAGCACGTCATGCACATTGATTTTAGCCAAGGCAAGGTCTCATTGGTATTGGTTAAGACTGACATGCGGTCTGGCTTTGACAGGCTTGCAGGTATTGCAGATCAATATTTAGGGATAGATGTCATGAAGGGAAATGACTGGGTGGTGTTCATCTCTAAGAGGCGGTTCACGGCAAAAATTATTCATGCCGATGAGCACGGCTCGTTACTCATTACCAGAAAGCTACACCAAGCTCACTTCCAAAATTTGCTGACCAAATTGGAGGGACCGGCGGTCAAAACACTGTCAAAGGAGGAGCTCGAAAAGTACCTAGATGGGGAGGCAATTGAGGTAAAAAGGACGAATTTTTTGCAAGGGTAGGCTAAGACTCAAAATTTATTAAAATTCCTCGGAATAACAAGTAGTTAAATATCAAAAAAGTGTGATTTTGCCGTATTTTTATGGTATAATTAAAAGCATAAGAAAAACGTCTAAATACGCCATTTATTAGGCGCTTTTGAGGACTATTTTAGCATTATTGTAACTACATACCACAAACATCACTTTTATGAGCACAACTACTAAGCTAGAGGAACTAAGCAAGGAAGAACTGTTGGCACTCTTATACAGTGCCAGGCAGGAATTAGTTGTGTCCCAAAAGCTAGTTGCAAAATTAGATAAACATAATCAAAAGCTAGATCTCAAGAATAAAGAGCTACACGCTCAGCACAAACAATTTGATGCTCAGTACAAGAAGCTTGATGCCTATTCCAAAAAGCTTGACGCTAAGAATAAGGAGCTTAATGTTAAGAACAAAGAGCTTGAGCATCAACTACAGGTTGCTAAAGACTTAACCTTAAACCATCTAGAAATCATGGCTGAGATGACCAAAGAGGCTCACTACCGTGTATTGGTTCTAGATGAATATATTGCCAAGCCTTTGTTAGAGCAGCTTGAGAGCGTATTTGAGGAAAGCCGTGAATGGGTACATGACGCTATTAAGTTTAGAGCTCAGTGCTATGCCACGGGCAAAGACGTCAAAAACGACAAGTCCAAAAACGATACCTCAGAGAATGACACCCCTGATGATGCATCCACAACTGCTACCGGGGATAACTCTGATCAAGGCAAAGACTCTGGTGAAGCACCAGCAAATGGAGAGCAACCTACAAACAATGATGCAGAGCAGCCTAAGACTGATGCAGAGATGCTCAAAGATGCCAAAGAGCGCTCTAATAATTGCTTAGATAAAATTGCCCGCAATGTCACCCGTTTAATCAATGAAGCTACCGAAGCGGTTAAGAGTCTACCTGAAAGTATGATTGGAGCTTGTGGTGACAATGTTAAGGAGATTTTTAATACTCCTACACCCGAGCCTAAAGATACAACTCCTAAGCCTAGCACCGGTAAAAAACCTGCTAAACATACTGCCGAGCGTGACGTAGATGGTACTAAAACTCAGGGGACTCATAAATGTCCTACCTGTGGTGCGCCTATGGACGCCTTTACATATGGCAGTATTTCCAAGGAATTCGTAACCAAAGCAGGACAGCTTCAAAAATATGTAGAGGCTTTGAATTTAGTCACTAGCCTTGAGATTTGTGAGCACTGCCGTGAGGTTCATTGCTTCTTTGGAGAGAATGAGGATTTACCAGTTAAACCTAATCGTTCAATTGGTCAGAAATTCTGTTTAGATGCCTGTACCCATACCTATATGGGTATTCCTCTTACCCGCATGGCTTCCATGCTGAATATGGTTGAGTTATTCGGTCATAGTACGGTATGCAACAATTTCCATGACTTCGTAAGATATTACCTAAAGCCTGTTTATGATTTAATCATTGAGTATGCCAAGAAAGCCAATTACATTTTGGCTGACGGTACTCCTTTTACCTGTCTAGAGAAGCAAGGTAAGGGATGTTGCAGTAAGGGTAAGAAGAATAAAAAGAACAAGAAGAAAGCTCAGCAACAGCAAGCTAATGGTCAAAATGGTACTAATGAAGAGCTTAGCCCCGAAGAGGAAATTGCTATCTCCAACTACGTCCTAAGCTTCTGCAATGTACCTATGGCCAAGGAGAACTTTGTCTGCTATGCCTTCTTGCCTACACGCACTGCTACATCTATTAAAAAGGTTTTAACCGAGGATTTTGCTTTCAAAACCCTCATTTGTGACGCCTTCCAAGGCTATGACACCCTTGCTAAAGAGCGTGAGATTTTTATCCAGAATTGCTTAGTTCATTTAAGACGTTACAACGTTCAGGATACCAAGCCTGATGAATTAGCAAAGGAGCTTGAAGCAATACCTGCAGAGCAGCGCCAAGCCTTTATTAAAGAGCGCTTTCAAAAAGGTGGAGACCGCATGTTGATGTTTACCACCTACGTAGCGCTCTCCAAGATTTATGCTTTAGAAAGCTCTGTCGACCGCTCCGCTCCTGATGCCTTAGAACAACTCATTAAGGTCCGTGAAACCGAGAAGGTGCTCATGGATAATTTCGAGGCCATCATGGAGGAACTAGTTAAACGTCATCTGGTGTTATCCAAGAATGGCAAAAAGCTAATGCGCAAGAAAGGCGATCCATATGGCTCCTTCGTGTTCTATTGGTACCAACACAAAGAAAACTTTAGAAGGTACCTATATGATCCTATGATCCCGCCTGATACCAATATGGTGGAGCAATGCATAAGACCATTAACGATCCTAAGAAAGAACACAAACTTTATGACCAGCGTTGAGGGCCTAGAGGACAAGTGTATTATCTACACCATTTGGGGAACATTGAAAAAGAACGGTATTAATGATCCTGCAGCTTATCTGCAGAAGCTTTGCTATGACTTGTACACGTACTGTAGCGACAAGAACTATACCCATCATTTCTTTGGTCCTGATGGCAGGAAGATCTCTGATCCAGAGCAACTAAAAAAGAAGCTTATAACCTGGGACTTCACAACCTTATCTCAAGGGTTCGACTTCAAGAAGTACTTCCCCTTCCTAAATGACTGATCTAGGCCGGCAACCGATGCCGGCTACCTTTCCATACCCTGCAAAAATTTAAAGAGCATCGTACCTCTAGGGCACGGTGCTCATTCTACTT
>CAVHVI010000188.1:0-3828 GCA_963639245.1 Bacteroidaceae bacterium | reverse complement strand
CACAAGGAAGATATTTGAAATCATCACTGTTCATAAAATTATCTTTCATCTCTCTAACTCCCTAAGCGAGCTTAAAGCCTACAATTGTCTTATCTTCTAAAGAGAACACCAAAGCTATTCTTATAAGCTCTTGTCCTTGAATGTGCCACTCTCCAAAGTATTGGTTCTATATCTGCACTAAATCCTCATCTAGCTTTAATAATGCATCTTCTCATCTGCATCATAAGCACAAATTCCAAGCCCTTATTTCCAGCAATCATCTCTAAACTAGATAGGCTACATGATTTTTTTGACTCTATAGAAATATCAACATCTCAAGTAAACTTGCAATAAACCTGTATGTTCAAAGCCTCTCTATTGTGATTTACAACGAACGTTAAAAATGACATTGCTAGCACAACACCTAACTCATTGATAATTTAAGGGTTGAGATCAAGAAATTCAACCTCACTATTTACCACTATCTTACACTGCGCCTACCACTAACGATCAATTTAACCGCATCAATTGAGGTTTTATCAGCACGTAGGATCTCCATTCTGGCAGTACCAAAGCTTAGAACCTCTCCTACCTCAGGAACACGCTGTAAACAATCTAAAATAAATCCAGCTATTGTCTGATAATGCTCAGATGGAGGTGCTCTAAATCCAGTCAAACGGTAAACATCAGCTAAAGCCGCATTGCCATCTACCCTAAAGACACCATTTTCTAACTTCACTACCTCAGGGATCTCTGATTGATCAGGAAGCTCCCCTGATACCTCTTCCATAATATCGCGTAAAGTTACCACTCCCTCAAAGGATCCAAACTCATCATAGACAAAGCCTATATATTTCTTTTCGGCTCTAAATTTATCTAAGGCTTTGAGAATACTGACGCTCTCAGGCAGGAACAAAGGCTGTACAACTATCTTTTGTAGCTCTTCCTGTGATACCTTATGTTCAACACCTAAGGCTAAAATATCAGCTCTCCCCACATAGCCCTCAGGTGAGTCCTTATGATCTCTAAGGCAGGCTATCAAGCGCGAATGAGTTGATTTAGAAGCCTTCTCCAAAATTTTCTCTGCAGGAGCATCTATCCTTAAAAATTCGAGATCATTTCTTGCAGTAAGCACGGCGCGCACCGGAATTGATGATAGCTGTAGCACTCTTGCAACCATATCCTTCTCAGATTGATTAAATACTCCATCCCCAGTGCCCTGCACTATAGCTTCCTTTAAGGAGGATACTTCCCCAGAGCGTGAGCCCAAAAGACGCAATACCAAATTAGCCGCCAGCTCTCGATTTTGCATCGATCCTGTTTTTCCAAGCCCTAGCACATTACGTCTTGCGATCTCATTGAAGATTTCAATAAGCACGGAAAAACCAATTGCTGCATAGAGATAGCCCTTAGGCACCTCAACATGTAGCCCTTCCATAATAAGCGAAAAGCCTATTAATAATAAAAATCCTAAGCAGAGAATAACTAAGGTTGGATGACGAGATACAACCGCTGACACCAGACTAGTTGCCGCAGTCATAGCGGCCATGGAAATGATCACCGCCGCCATCATGATAAACACATGCTCAGTCATACCAACAGAGGTTACGATGGCATCAACTGAGAAAATGGCATCTAAAACCATGATCTGCACCGAAATCATCATAAGTGAGCTGCCACCTGCACGAGACAGCGTCATCGCAGTCTCCTCGCCACCACCCTCAAGCTTTTGATGCAGATCGGCTGTGGCTTTATATAAAAGGAAAAGACCACCAATTAACATCACCGTATCGCGCACGGTAAAGCCTATCCCGAAAAGAGTAAATAACGGCACGGTCACCGCGGCTGCATAGGCTGCAAATAATAATAGGAATAATCTAATTACTACGGCTCCAGCTATACCTATATAACGTGCCTTAGCAGCCTGTGCTGGAGGGAGCTTTTGTGAAAGCAGTACTATAAATAAAAGGTTATCAAGTCCCATCACAATTTCTAAAAAAGACAAAGTGATAAGACCTACCCAACAAGAGGGATCGCCCATCCAGGCAAAATCAAATAAAACGTGAGCTGAATTCATGATCTGTCACCTCTCAAAATTACTAATGGTGACGAAATGTTCAAGGGATAAGCTGAAGATAAAAGGCGGATTTGATAGCTACTACATCCGCAACTGTCTGCTGAGGACACAAAAACTCCTAATAAAAGTAAACTTACTTTGATTTTAGCAAAAAGATCAGCATCTTTAGGGGAATTTAACAAAATAAGAAAAGGCTATTACCCAGATCCAAGCATTAGATCTGGGCATAAAGGCAGGATCAAGGGATACTATTTTGGAGATCTAAAATTACGGCCTCCTCCAAAGCTTGAGCGTCCAGAATTGCGACGAGGATTTGAGCTACCATAGCCTCGCTTATTGTCACCAAACTTGCCAGTTGCTTTTTGACGACCACTATTGCGCTTATCCTTTGAAAATACCTCATCATCAAAGCGGCGTTCGTTATTTTCACGACGCTTGGCAAAGCTGCTGGCATTCTTTTTCATGCCAAAGCTTGATTTAGCCTTTAAATTTAAGGCACGTGGCTTGCCGTAAACCTGACTCTTTGGTGAAGCTGTCTCAGAGCCTAGCTCCTCTTTACCATCTCCAAAGGGATAGTCTGCAAGAGTAAGTGGCTCTAAGGAGGCCTGAGCTCTCAATCTATTTACCTCACGCAAGGTAAGATCGCGATACTCACCAGTTCTTACCTTAGGATCGAGCTGAACTCCACCATAGCTAATACGAATAAGACGGCTGACCTTGCAACCTACAGCCTCCCATAGGCGTCTTACCTCACGCTTGCGTCCTTCCTTTAAGGTACAGTCAAACCACAAATTACGGCCATCGCCGCCTTTGAATTGCACCTTATCAAAATGAGCAGGTCCATCCTCAAGCTGTACCTCTTTTTGCAAGCTAGCAATTTTATCCTCTGATACATCGCCATAGACACGCGTTGCATAGACACGCTCAATTCCATGCTTAGGATGCATAAGTGCATTTGCCAAGGCGCCATCAGTGGTAAATAGCAATAAGCCTGAGGTATTGATATCAAGTCGTCCTATATATATCCAACGGCCCTTACCAGGATTTGGCAGATGATCAAAAACCGTAGGTCTGTCCTCAGGATCTTTTAAGGTAGTAAGCTCACCTTCCTTTTTGTGATACATGAGCACGCGGCAGGATACCTCGCCCTCACCTGGGCGCAAGACCACCTTACCATCAATGGTTACCGTGACCTCATCTTCGATACGATCACCAACCTTAGCCTGTACCCCATCAACTGCTACACGGCCCTGTGCAATTAAGCTTTCAATGCCACGACGTGAACCAATACCCTTGCGGGCTAGTACCTTTTGAAGTTTCTCGCTCATTAATATCTCCTGAAAACGTCGCCATTATCTCACATCAGCCCTTGAAGTAGAAAAGCTTGGTAGATTACTTCGTATATTAGGGCAAGATTTTCTATCTTCGTGCTAAAATTTGCTCATCAATTTGGAGGTTGTAATGGCAGATGATCAAGATCCTAATGCCTTTGAAAGTGCTAATTTCACTATCATGGGCATGGCCTTTAGTCTTAAGGTAAGAAAAAAGGAAGTAGCCTCACTTATGCAGGCCGTAAAGGATCTTCAGGAACGATCAAGAGTCCTGCTTAGAGCCAATCCCAATCTCACCCCAGCCCAAGCATCAATATTAATTGCGCTTAATGTACAGACGGATTTAAACGAGATCCTCTCAAATAACACTCCCTTCCAAGACAGTGCTTTTGATCTAGTGCACAAGGCACGCAGACTTCTAAATAAAGGGCTACAGGGTAG
>CAVHVI010000187.1:0-3875 GCA_963639245.1 Bacteroidaceae bacterium | reverse complement strand
AATAAGATTTTGAGATGCTATAAATTGAGCCTCTTAAAGCTTTATTTAAGCTCTTACTTTAAAACTCATCATGACGTCTAGAACGTGCTGAGGTAAAGCCACGCTCAGAGCGGGAGCCACTACGACGAGGACGATCGCTAAAGCGTCTGTCATCAAAGCTAAAGGAAGGTCTATCACCACGACGAGAGCGACGATCATCACCACGGAAGGAGCCAAAATCTCGATCACGACCAAAGCCTCGACGATCCTCACGATTGAAGCGATCACCACCACGGCTACCACGCTCATCACGATTAAAGCTACGACGAGATCTGTCTGAGTAATCAAAACGACGCTCAGAGCGCTCACGATGACCACGGGGAGGCTCGGCAGTATAAATACGCAAATCCAAAGGACGACCACATACTCTAGCATCAGCTAGGATATCCATAGTCTCCTGTGGCATACCCTCCGGAAGATCGACGGTGGTAAAGGTATCGAAAATTGAAATCTCACCTATGTACTTGCTCTCAAGATTACCCTCGTTAGCAATAGCACCTACGATCTGACCTGGCTTGGCGCCATCACGACGGCCAACAGCTAGACGATAGCGGCACATCTTCATATCAGGGAATTCTCTTAAAGGCTGAGGCTCTGCAGACGGGCTATGACGACGACGCTCCCCCTTATCACCTCTATCCTCAAGCGTACGAGCAGTGGGCTCAGGCTGAGTTTCATCTAAGAAGAGATCCTCATCACCACGGCACATCTTAGCCAAAGCTGCAGCTAAGGTCTCAGGCTCAATGGAATCATCAGATAAGAGCTCTGAGATAACCTCCTCATACTGCTCTAAATCTCCTGCCTCAATAGTCTCAAGCACCTGATTTTTAAAGTTCTCCAAACGCACCTTATTTACATCAGCTGCTGTAGGCATGGTCATAGGCTCAATCTTTTGATGAGTCATGTTTTCAATCATGCGCAAGGCTCGACGCTCACGGGGAGATACGAATAAGATAGCCTCACCTTGGCGACCTGCACGACCGGTACGACCAATACGGTGGACATAGCTTTCAGCATCATAAGGGATGTCATAGTTAAACACATGGGTAATGCGATCAACATCCAAGCCACGGGCAGCTACATCAGTTGCAATCAAAATATCCAAAAGCCCTGATTTTACACGCTCAATAACCTTCTCACGTTGACGCTGGGGAATATCACCGTGCAAAGCTGCACAGGAGAAGCCACGCGCCATAAGCTTATTGGCAACATCCTCAGCATCAGTCTTAGTACGTACAAAGACGAGCACCGCATCATAGCTTTCAACCTCAAGGATGCGAGTCATAGCATCAATCTTATGCGCACCTGATGCAACCCAATAGCGCTGATGTACGGTCACAGCTGTTGCAGTCTTGGATTTAATCTCTACATTCTCAGGCTTTCTTAGGTGAGATTTAGCGATCTTAGCAATTGCAGGAGGCATAGTTGCAGAGAATAAGGCTGTCTGACGCTCCTCAGGGGTATTGGATAAAATCCAATCGACATCATCGATAAAGCCCATGCGTAGCATTTCATCAGCCTCATCGATCACGGCAAAGCGTAGCTTTGAAAGATCGAGCTTGCCCTGCTTGATTAAATCGATAAGACGACCTGGGGTTGCCACTACTACCTGAGCACCATGGCGTAGTGATCTGATTTGGTTTTCATAGGAGGCACCACCATAGATAGGAGCTACATGGAAATCCTCCATAAACTTAGCAAAATTCTGCAAAGCCTCGGCAACCTGCAGTGCAAGCTCACGGGTTGGCTCTAAAATTAAGGCCTGGCAGAAGCGCTCATCGGTATTGATTAAGGACAGAATTGGCAAAGCAAAGGCTGCAGTTTTACCAGTACCGGTTTGGGCCTTACCTATAAGATCGCATCTTTTTAAAAGCAAGGGGATAGACTGCTCCTGAATAGGAGTGGGACTTTCAAAGCCCATAGCCTTAATGGCCTTTACCACATAGTCGGCAAGTCCTAAATCCTCAAAGGCGGTAAGCTCTTCCTCATCATCAGCACCATCCCCTGCAAGTAAGGTGCTCTCAGCGCCACCTAAGGATACTGCACTTAAGCTATCATCATGATGAGATGCTTTATTTAAATCTGCATTATTTACATCTGCATCTTGGCAATTTTGAGCAATCTCACCAGCATCAAAAACCTGATCCCTATTTTCCTCAACGGCAACGACTTTTTCCAAATCCTCAGACACTTTTATACCTCTAAATGGTGTGGTTAACACCAGACTAAAAACAACCAAATAATCGTGCATAGTGCATGCACACTAGGAAGGCGCCAACGAAATCGCTATCTAAAATGAAATGTCCTTTGCTCCCACTGGAGCAATTCACATCTCTATGCTTTCTTGAAATGCTAATATTCTTGAAAATCTGCTAACGCTTCACTGCTCATACCACCGACTCATTCTAAAAAAAGAGTAGGTAAGCTTACAGCCTTATAAGTCAAAAGAGCCTAAAACCCACAGCTCTTGGTGACACGCCCTCAATTTTGGCGACATTATACAAAGAAAATCCCAGTTTTATCGCAGGAGAGCTATATTTTCAGAGCAAATTTTTACTCCTTGCCATCAAGCAAGCCTCAGGTAAGGATTGTTTTTTCCTCAAAGCATAGCCTTTATTGCTAAAGCCCAAGTGCCTCCAAATTTTCCATGCAAGCTATGAAAAATTTAGCATAAATAAAAGGAAACGCCCTTATTTTACAAAGCCCAAAAAGGCGCTACAATTGACATTGTTAAGAGGAAATAATGCCGATAATTGTATGTTTTCAATACAAAATTAGTAGCATTATGGCCTAAGACTTTTTAATCTATTAACTTTTTCCCCCACAAAATAAAAAGGAGCATGACATGGTAAAGCATATTGTCACTTGGCAGTTTAAGGATGGCACTGAAAATGAGGTTAAGGCTTTCTTAAAAGGACTTGACGGTCTTATGGGAGTTGTCGAGGTATTACGCTCTGTTGAGACTCACTATAATCAAAATGCTAAGGAAGGAATTACCGGAGCTTTGATCTGCACCTTTGATTCTATGGAAGATCTTGCATCCTATGCATCAGATCCTCGTCATCTTGCTGTTGCTGCTTTGTGCAAGCCTATTAGAACCTCTCGTATTGCTGTTGACTTTGAGATCTAATGCTTATGCTTTAAAAGCACAAATCTTTATGCAAGCGAAAGTGGTAGCTCTCTATACAGTAAGAATTTACGTTATAGAAACTAAAGATGTTTGATCATAAGAGGGATAAAAATATGCAGAAGATAACTCCTATGACGATTGAAGAATTAGATCGTCTACCTCTTTCGCTAGCTGATTTTCACGAATTACGTCAAGTCCATAAGATCTACGTAGACAAAACAGATCTTATCTATAATTTAGCAGGTAGAAAAAAAAGTTATTTTTTTCTATCTAGACCTCGTCGCTTTGGTAAAACCTTACTTATCTCTACCCTTGAATCATTATTTAAGTATGGATTAAGGGACTTTAAAGACTTAGCCATCGAGAAGCTATGGCATGATAAAACCTATCCTGTCATTAGAATAAATTTTGCATTATGTAAAGGCTTCAAAAACCTTGCAGAATTTAAATCCCAGATGGGGGATTATGTAGCCAAGGCATTCAAGAAAGCAGAACTCATTCTTCCTTTAACTCAGGATGACGTTATATCAAGAATTAAAGATTACTTTGATGCCTATGAAAATGATGATCTATCCCCAGTGCTTCTGATCGATGAATATGATGCGCCTTTAAATAGCTGTCTAAATGATCCTAATCTTTTTGAAGATATTCGTCGTGAACTTAACAGGTTTTATACCTTAATAAAGGATATCAGTGGCAGATTACG
>CAVHVI010000186.1:0-3917 GCA_963639245.1 Bacteroidaceae bacterium | reverse complement strand
TGCAAAAGCAGATCTTAGCCGAAGCTTGGATTCATTCTAGCTCACTATACGCACCGCTAATTTTGCACGAAGTTACGCCCCTAGAAGGACAACTCGTATTTAGTGGAAACAATCCAAAAGCGATCTGCAACTTTTGCCTCTCAAACACTTGCATCAATTAATGATTTTTTGCAACTAAGCATAAATTACGTTTAAGAAGCAGACTTTTCCTCCCCCTAGCCTTCACAATAATACAACTATTGCAGATCTGACCTATCAGCAATTACTTGTTGTCTATTAATTCAAAATCTCTTTGTAATTATTATGAAACACAAGAATAAAGTCCCGGCTCCTAATGATTTTGTATTGATTTCTCACAAATTTTTATCTTATGGGCAACAGCAACTCTTTAAATATAACTCACATTAATCTATCCCATGGCTTTAGAGGAGGTGAGCGTCAAACTGTTTTGTTAATTGAGGAATTATCCAAACTTAATATCGATCAAAGCTTAATTTGTAGAAAGGACAGTCCGCTTATCGAGCATCTTCAAGGCACTCATAAGCTTAGCATTAAAGCAGTTGGTAGCTTTCCTGATGCTAGAGTACAGGCTCTGTTTCATATAAAAAGGAATACCTCTCTTATTCAAGCCCACGAAACCCTAGCTGCACAATGTGCCTTTATTCATCATAGGCTTTTTAATACCCCCTACATTATTACTAGGCGCGTTGATAACAAACTTAAAAAAAGCTCCTTTAATCAAGGCATGTATGAGCAGGCCGCAGCCTTAGTGGGAGTATCTGCAAAAATTTGTCAAATCATGCACGATACCTTCAACGTGCCCACGCACACCATCCATTCTGCCCATTCAAAGCAGATTATCGATGTAACAAAGAGCGCTGAAATCAAAGAGCAATGGCAAAATCATTTCGTAGTAGGTCAGATCGGAGCCTTAGTTGATAGGCACAAGGGACAGAGCACCTTAATTGAGGCTACGGCTAAGCTTTTTAGCAAACTCCCAAATCTCAAGGTAGTTTTCCTAGGATGCGGTGAAGATGAGGACAAGCTCAAGACGCAAGCACGCTCACTTCCCATTGAGTTCCTAGGCTTTAAGGATAATGTACAAGACTACCTTACTAATTTTGATATTTTTGCCTATCCTTCAAATAATGAAGGTCTTGGAAGCACCATTTTAGATGCGATGAACCTAGGTGTTCCTGTTATAGCATCCAAGGTAGGAGGAATTCCTGAGCTCGTCACTCATGACTCCTCAGGCCTTTTAATTCCACCTCACGATAGCGATGCGCTAGCTTCCGCCATATTACGCCTTCACGATGATTTCGCATTAAAAAAACGCTTAGCAAACAAAGGATTTGATGTTGCTACAGCGCATTCATGTAAAAATATGGCCTTGCAATATTTAGCCCTCTATCAAAATATCTGCAAGCTATCCCCTTAGAAAAAACCAATGCTTTAACTTCCCTATCAATCCTTATTAGCTAAATTATCTTTTAGAGCAGCATATGAATATTGCAATTATAGGTACCGGTTATGTAGGCCTGCCATCAGGCGTGGGACTTGCTGAGCTTGGACACAAGGTGACATGCATTGATATCGATGATAAAAAAATTGAAGCCTTAAAAAGAGGCGAGCTTACCTTATATGAAGAGGGGCTTGAGGATCTCTTTAATAAAAATATTAAAAATGGCAATTTAAGCTTTACTAGCTCTATTAAGGATGGAATTCAGGACGCAACAGTCGTGATCCTAGCTGTAGGTACACCTCCTGATCCAATAAGCAAGGCTGCCGATCTAACCTATATCTTCAACGCCGCATCTGAGGTAAGTAAATACCTTAGAAAATACACTGTCATCTGTGACAAATCCACGGTACCTGTAGGCACTGGCGATAAGATTGAAAAACTCATCCTAAAAAATAATCCTCAAGCTCACTTTGATGTTGTCTCCCTACCAGAATTCCTACGTGAGGGCTTTGCCGTCCATGACTTCTTTTATCCAGATAGAATAGTGATTGGCACACAATCAAAGCAGGCTCAAGAGATCCTTTTAAAGATGTATGAGCCTTTGCAACACAATACCAAAATCATCTGCGTAAATAGAAAATCAGCAGAAACCATCAAATACGCATCAAATTCCTTCCTTGCCATGAAGATCCACTACATTAACGAAATAGCTGATTTTTGTGAAAAGTCCGGTGCTGATATCAATGATGTAGCCTTAGGTGTTGGACTTGACTCAAGGATAGGATCAAAATTTTTAAATCCAGGTCCAGGCTTTGGCGGTAGCTGCTTTCCAAAGGATACATTGGCCATGGATTATATGGCTCGTGAGGTAGGAGTTAATCTTACGCTTATTCAAAGTGCGATCTCAGGTAACCTCTTGCGCAAGAAAATAATGGCCCGCCGGATCATGCAAAAGGCAAGTCGTTTTAAAGATCCTAAAATTGCCGTGTTAGGCATAGCCTTTAAAGGAGGCACAGATGATTGCCGTGAGAGCCCAGCAGTTGATATTGTCAAAGAGCTACAAAGCCTAGGAGCTACCAATATTTCAATCTTTGATCCTAAGGCTTTGAATAATGCAAAAAGGATCTTTGGTAATACCCTAAGCTATGCCTCATCAATTGAAGAGTGCATCAAGGATGCAGATCTTCTTGTAACCCTTACCGAATGGAATGACTTTCGCACGCTAGATCTGGCTAAAATGGCTATACTTATGCGACATAAAATAATAGAGGATTATCGCAATCTCTTTGATCCTGAGACTGCAAGCCAAGCAGGCTTTGAATACTCCGCAATTGGACGCAGTAATCTTCCCTATGAGGCTCTAGCATCATGAATTTAACTGTCGTGATCCTCACTAAAAACGAGGAAAACAACATCAAAGAGTGTATTCGCTCCATAAAGCCTTTAAACTGTGAAATATTAGTACTTGATGATCACAGCAGTGATCAAACCTGTGAGTTTGCACGCCAACTTGGAGCTAGAGTTGAGGTTGTACCTGATAGTATTTCAGGCTTTGGCATGAAAAGAGTATATGCCTCCTCACTTGCGTCACATGATCTTATATTTCATCTAGATAGTGATGAACGAGTAGATGATAAATTAATTTTAGAGCTTAGGCAGGCACTTAAAGAAATAACCACTGACACGGTAGTTGAGCTCCCACGTCTAACCTTCCTATTTTCAAAACCAGTAAAACACAGTGGCTGGTATCCAGATCATAAACGTAGGATCTACAATAGGCAGCACACTAACTTTTCTCAGGCGCTAGTGCATGAGGATGTGATCTTAAGGCAGGACTCAAAGATTCTGCGCCTTAACAATCCAATTTTGCATTATTCCTACCCAACTTTGGAAAGCTTCTTTAAAAAACAGGCCTTTTATCCAGTGCTCTGGGGACAGGAAAAAGCTAAAAAGCACAAACGCACTAGCTTAATATCAATTCCCTTTAGAGCGGTGTTCTTTTTCTTTAAGACCTATATTTTGCGCTTAGGGGTTCTTGATGGCAAAGCAGGATTATGGCTAGCATTTGCTAATATGAGCTACGAATGCTCAAAATACCTCTGTCTTTACGAGGCACAGAAAAAAAACGATGAATAAGTACCAACGTGATACAGGTATGCGCGATCACCCTGCTTACAGCATTGCGCTACTATTTCTTACCCGCTCACCTAATATCAGCCACATTATTATCACAGGACAGGAGTGCAAGAACCAATAGTTGTTCTTTAACATGTCAAATTAATATGGCGAAAAAAGAGTTCTCCTCCTCACTAGTTTTCTTTGCGGTAAACGAGACTTATAAGCCTTTTAATGCAATTTAGCTGGAGACTTAAAAACTATCATATAGAAATTTTTCAAAAAAAGCTTGCACTATCAAAATTAACTTGTATAATGAGCACCATTCCGAGAGCGGGAA
>CAVHVI010000185.1:0-3927 GCA_963639245.1 Bacteroidaceae bacterium | reverse complement strand
GATTCTTACAAATAGAGCTTAAATAGAAGAAAGGCCGCGGATGCGGCCTTGATAAGACATTGAAAAAACTATTTGACGCTCTTGTCTAGCTCAAATTCAAGCATCACTTGTTTTAAGAAATCTGTGGCTTGAATAAATGCAGCATTCTTATGCTCTTTAGGATCCTGCCTAAGCTCGGTGCAGACTATCAATCCGTGCTTTTGATTAAGCTTAAGATCCCAAGCCTGTGCAATCAGTTTTTCAGCCTCCTTTACGGTGAGGAAGCCTGGAAGACCTGGTTTTAGATGGTTGTCGCCGTAGAGCGGATCCTCAAGATCAAGTATTGCGTTAGAGAGATGGATGCAACCTACATATTTTTGCATGTGCTCTAATGCTTCAGATAGGATCTCACGGTTTAAGGCTGCGTGGGCGGTATCATAGCAGGAGTAAAGAGATGGCAATTGAGGCTTTAAGATCTCAAGCACCTCTAATAAATCCTCGGTTGAGCCTAAGAGGGCACGACGGCCAGAGAACTTTTCAACGGTTTCAAAGATAAGATTTTGCTGGTGCTCTTTGGCAAAATTAGTCAATTCCTCAAGACTCTTAATTAAGGCTCTAAAGGCATCGGATTTGTCGAGAATGCCTACATCCTTACCTGAGATCACACCAAAATTTCCTGCACCGCATTCGGAGGCTTCTTCAATGAGCTTCTTTAAGCAGTCTACAGACTTTTGACGATGGGCTTCATCGGTTGAATTGATATCAAGATCGTGCTCGGCTGCATAGAGTCCTGACCAAACAATCACATTACCAACTCGGCAGTCCTTTACTCTAAAAGCATCACAGATACGTTTTCTATCAGCCTTATCTTCAATTGCAGGTAATTCAATGGAGCGATAGAAGCCGTCTTGTACTATGTGCTCAACTGATGTTGCTAATGCGCCCTTGGTCTTATAATTTGAGTAATAGACCTCTGCCAAATGGACTGAGGGTATGATGTAATCTCTTTTTTGTACAGCCATAGCGATAATTATCCTAGTTGTGTCATTTATAAATGACAAAAGCTTATCTTCATATGCTCACAATAAACTTATTAGACTTCTATGCCAATAAGCTGATGTCCATATTGCACAATCGATCAAAAAATAAGTCAAAATTTGTTTTCTAAGCCCTAGAGACGAAAAAAAAGCCAGGACTTAGCCCGGCTTTTTAGGAGGGATGATTTTTAGAGCACTTCTTCAAAGGTCTTCTTGATTTCATCAGCGGCAGCCTGCTCATCAGTGCCATCTACCTTAATTCTTAAGGTATCGCCAAAGCGAATGCCCATACCGAGCAATGCAAAAATACCACCCTTTAAAGATACCTCGCGGCCTTTGTGCTCAACGGTCACATTTGATGCAAATAAGCCGGCGGTTTTGATAATGGTTCCGGCAGGACGGGCATGAATACCATCTCTATCTTTAACGGTGTAATCAAATACGATCATGAATACAATCCTCGTTTAAAAATTGATCTTGTTACTTTGTGAGTTATTTTAGCAAAAAAAGCTAGCAACTTGATAAAGGAAAATAATTTGCACAAAGCGTTTTTTTCGCTTTTCTATGCTTAAAATCCTTACTGTCTAAATTTGGCTTTTGTTTTGCTAACTCTCTCTCCATAGATAGTTTTAAATTCCTTTGCTACAGATACACAGTGATAGCCGTATTTTGAGCAGAGATCCTTCATTTTGGCGGCAATTGCCGGACCTCCAAAATCTCGCGCGCTATCATCATTTAGCACGCCTATGGCAAAGCCTCTATGCTGCTTGTTGCCTACGGTAAAGTTCAGCATAGATTGATCGCCACTGCTATTGCCTATGGCAATTACTGGCCTTGAGCCTATCTCTCTTATGATGCTTGATACCTTGTTCATCCTAGTGTTTTCGCCTGTAAAAGGACCTCTTTTCATGACATCGTCAGGTGCGTATTGGATAAACTTGGACTCAATAAAGCCTTGCTGCTTGTCACTTAGCGTGCTGTAGTCGCGTCCTATAACATGATCGTTGCCAATTGAGGGTATGCTCTCAAGCACCACTCTTGCAAATTGCCTATCGGTACCGGTTACCACGTAAAAGTTAAAATCGTTAGCCTTAAGATAGGAGATAAGCTCTACCATGGGCAGGTAAAAGGCCTGTGATATTTTAAGGTTACTTAATCCATCGACATATGTGTTGTTGACGAAGTTTCTTGCGTATTCGTCGTACTCATCTAAGCTCATATCCTCAAAGGCGCTAGCCCAGGATCTAAAGTAGCCCTCAAGCATTCCCTGATCGGCTTTTCCAAGCTTCGTGTACTCAAGGCAACTTAGGGTAAAGTTTTTTAAATCTGCAGAGGGTGTATAGCTTTTGTCCTCTAGCACGCGGTGTAAATAAAACACCAATTCGTTGGCAGTAGGTGCCATTTCGCTAAAAAAGGTACCGTCTAAATCGGATACGGCAATTCTGTCTTGGATTTTGATAAAGTTCTCGCTTTTAGGATCCGTTACATCCTGTACATATGCCTTAAGATCGTGCAGTAAGGGGGAGTCCTCATGCCAATATTTAAAGTTACTGCCATCCTTATTAATCGTGATGCTGGCAATCTCTGCGACAGTTTCGCTATATGCAGGCACTGATGCAATTAAAGAGAGGAAAAGGGATGCGGTAAGAGTGAGAAGCTTTGTTTTCATAACGCTTTGAACTAAAAAGAGCCTGAAGATCAGGCTCAAAAATTTTGGTATAGGGAGTTGGTAAAAGCTTATTCTTTAAATTTTAAGCTAGCTTGCTTTTTGACGTTTTCGCCGAAGATAGTTTTAAATTCCTTGGCCATAGAGACGCTATGCCAGCCAAATTCATCACAGAGGGCTTTCATCTTGGCACCCTTTTGCTCACTACCAAAGTCACGCTTGTCATCATCATTGAGCACGCCGATAGTAAAGGGCTGATATTTCTTATGGCCCATGGTGTAGTTCAGCATGGACTGATCGCCACCGCTGTTACCCATAGCAAAAACCGGACGTTTGCCAATTTCGCGTACGATATTTACCACCTTATACATTTGGTCATCAGATAGGTAATAGTTACCTCTTACGAGTACGTCATCAGGAACGATCTTTATGGCATCGGTGCTTTCATACTTTTGCTGACGCTCTGTAAGGGTTGTTACATCCTTACCTATGACGTGATCTGAGCCAATGGATGGAATAGTTTCAAGTACACCACGGGTAAAATAGCGATCAGAGCCGGTCACAATGTAGAAGTTAAAATCATTGGCCTTAAGGTAGGAAATGATCTCCACCATAGGCAAGAAGAAGGACTCGGCTATCTTAAGATTAGAAAGTCCGTCGGCATCGGTTTTGGTGGCAAAGTCACGGACGTATTGCTGATATTCCTCAACCTCCATGCCCTCAAAGGCGGCAGCTAGCGAATAATTCTCACCATTATTAATTGATTCAGGAGCATTACCACTCTTCTTGATAGCCTCTAGGCAACGCTCAGTAAAGGCCTTTAGTACCGGATCGGCCTTATAGTTAGGATCATCAAATACGCGATGGAAGTAGAACACCCATTCGTTATAGATAGGAGTTTGCTCACTAAAGATAGTACCGTCTAGATCAGATACGGCAATACGATCGGCAACTGGTATGAAGTTTTTACTTTTTTCATCAGTAACATCCTTGACGTAGGCCTTTAAATCCTTAAGTAGAGGAGAATTTTCATTCCAGTATTTAAAGTTGGAGCCATCTTTATTAACTGAGATCGATGCAATTTCTTCAACGCTTGCTGCCTGCGCATTAGTAAGTAATGCACTAGTGCCAAAGAGTAAGGTTGTAGTGACTGCAAGAGACAGGATATTGAGTTTCATAAATAACTCCAATGAATTCAAAGAATGTTATCTAACTAATTATAGTTGTTAAGAATATCTTGTATTA
>CAVHVI010000184.1:0-3933 GCA_963639245.1 Bacteroidaceae bacterium | reverse complement strand
ATGCGCTCTTTATTTAAAGCAGCGATGTTATTGAGACGAATTTCGTAGTCTTCAGTGTAATAGCTCAGATATCCGCCCGATCTAGCTCACATGATCCGCACCATGTAGCTCAGATATCCGCACCCCTCTTTTTGCATTAAAGATCCTCACCCCATGTAGCACTTCATATTTAAACTGCAAAGTGCAGCCGACGTGGCTGTATTTTTGGAGTTTTATATGAAAAAAACACCAACAAACAAAATCAAAACGCTCTTTGAAGAGAAGGCGCGCAATCCCAAGATCGGATCTGGTGCCTTAGCTTTAAAGGTAGGCATGGGCAAAACTACTGCTAGAACGTACCTAGACATTGCACAGCAAGCAGGAGTCTCGCCTTTAAGCGTTGTGTGCATGAACGATGAGGCACTAGAAAGGCTTTTTGGTGCTCAGAGTAAGGATGAGCAGAGCTTCGTTGAACCTGATTGGGAGGAGGTTAGATCCTATATTAACCATCCTCGCGTATCTGGTCGCAATCTACCATCATTGAGGAATGCGTGGACTTTCATTTATCTGAAGCAGAAGTTTCCTGAATACACATCAGGTGACTCGTTACCTCAAGGATGCATGAGCTTTTCTACCTTTAAGCGTCGTTACTCAGACTACCTAGAGGAGAAACAGCTTTCAGTAAGCGCTCACAATCCTTCTCCATCTCTAAATTTTGGGCCCGCCTCCATGCTAGAGATAGATATGATTGGCGATCCCTACTTGTTCATAGATGAACAAGGCGTAACGCATAGAACGTTCATCTTTACGGCAGTACTGAAGTATTCTGGCTTAATGTACGCAGAAGCTGTGGAAAAGAAGGATTGTGCAGCTTGGTGTCGTTGTATCGTCAATGCCTTCTACGCTATAGGCGGGCTCACAGAGGTGATCCGAAGTGATAACGATTCAGCTATTACAATCCACGGCAGTAAGGCTAAAGGCACCGAAACAGTCTTTAAGCCTGAAATAATCGACCTTTATCGCCAGTTTCCTATACATGGCGAGCGTTGCCCTGTGAGACGACCACAATATAAGGGCACCTGTGAAAACGCAAACTCCGTCATTAACAGTCAGCTTTTCGCAGATCCTTCCATCACCTTGCCAATCCATACCAAGGATCTAGCAAGCTTTAATGCCTTAATCACAACATGCATTGAGCGCATTAACCTAATGGAGCGAGCTAAGGGGCAGTTATCACGCCGTGCTATGTTTGAAGAGACTGAGCGTATGCATCTAAAGCCATTACCTATAAGGCGTCCGGTATTGATTCAGGTACAGCGCGCAACAGGATATGACTCTGGCTACGTTGCCTATAAGGAGAACTACTACTTCGTAGGCAAGCAGTATCACAGACAGAAGCTACTGCTCAAAATAACGAATGATCTCAAGCTCAATATTTTAGAGCCAGATGGCTTCAAATCCATCCATGTTTACGATGTGGCCAAAACTATCAAAGGTGAGCCTAAGTACATCAAGGCTGATTGCTTTAAGACTGCGGCCGAAAAGGCTGTATCTCGTGACCGTGCCTGGTATGAGGAGTTCTTTAGGCATGAGTGTTTAAGCAATGAAATTGATCCTACTCCAATTATTGAGATCATTCGTCTGCTTTGGTCACTCTACCCTCACTCTCAGGCAACGGCCATAAGGCAGTGTAACAAATTAACCTCCATTGCTCAGAAGAAAACTGAAGCAATTGCGGTATTAGGCTACACCTGCAGGTTAATGCTTGAACGCTACAAGCAGTCTCAGCGCTTTGAATTTGATGCACTTATTAAGGAGTTTAAGAGCTTAGAAAAGCTTGGCGTACCGGTACCAATGCAAGCTGAAGCAAGCGACAAGGATGATGAAGCTCAAACTCAAGCTTCCGACAACAACAGCTTCGCCAATTTAAGAGGAGGTGATTACTATGCCTAGAAATAAGAATGCTGTAATAGCAGAGGCTGTGGCATCGTCATTGGGTGCATCTCATACACAAGAGGAGAACTGCGCATTAATGAGCGCACTGCATATGTCTGCGATGAAGACTGAGTACCTAAACTGCTTAAAGGAGGATGAATTTACGGATTTATCCTTTGACGACAAAATCTACCGTCTGCTTAAGGCTGAGGTAGATAAGCGCGAGCAGTCTGGATATTTAAGACGTCGCAAAGGCGCTAATCTCCCATCTAATGCTAATGTCGGCGTTATTTTAAACCGTCTTAACGACTATAAGCTCAGTCGTGACCGTCTTGAACGTATTATGAGCCTAAGGTGGATAGAACAAGGGCATCTACTGCTAATAACCGGAGCCACTGGCCTAGGTAAAACAGATTTAGGCTCAGCTATATGTGATCAAGCCATTAGACTGCATAAAAAGGCCTGCTTTCATGCCTATGACTTATTCATCATGTCGTTGTGCGATTACTGTGCTCAGGGTAAGAAGGATGAATACCAAAGAGTTCTAAAGCAGATGCTTAACGTTGATATTCTCATGCTAGATGACGTTTGCACCGGTATTCAACGTCCTAGTGAGGCTATAGTCTTTAAGGATATATTGGATACCGCCAAACAAAAGAATATCGGCCTTATCCTTACCTCTCAGGCATCACTTCCTGAGTGGCATAAGTTTTTGGGCGGTGGATATGCTGCTGATGCCGTCTTAGACCGCATCAAAGGCAGTGCCGAGCGCATTGAGCTTAGTGGAGATTCAAAGCGAATTCTCAGGGATTTTGATAACGCCCAAAATCAAAAGTCTGTCGTAACAAAGTGTAACAGCTCCTGCAATAACAAAAAATCGGCATTGAGCAATGGGCATGTAAATCAGGAGGAAGACCATGCCTAAACTCAAAAAACTCGCCGAGGAAGTCGCAGGTGTAACAGGTGTAACGCCAGAGCGTATCAAGGATAACAATTACTTGCTACAGTCTGCTACACCACCCGACGGTAAAGCGCCAAAGGCCCAGAAAAGCAAACCGATCACCTTGGAGCAAGTCTCTGAGCATTACTACAAGCTCCTAGACGATGGTATTAATCCAACTATCAGGGCAATCTATGAGTCGCTGGATAATCACGGCTCCTACACTACCATTTGTGAAATGGTAGCTATTGTCAAAGCCGAGCATCAGAAAGCCATAAATATCAGCCTTGATCAGAGTACGAATAGACTCAAGTTTGTCGAAGTACTGATGAGAGACGTGTGTGATCTGGTGTATGGCTCTAAGGTTGAGCTCTTTGATAACAAGGTTAGGATCTTGCAGAAGACCTTAGCGGAGAACTGTGAGAGGGCTAGTGAAGATCAAAAAACATTGTGTGAGGCAATAGACAAGCTAAATGAAAGCTTAAACCAAAGCCATCAGGCTTTAGATCAAGCTATCGCTGAAAAAGATGCGCTTGCAGCAAAGAATGCAGAGCTACTCAATACTATTGCGGAGCTTAAGAATGAGCTTAAGGAAACCAAGACTCAACTTAAGCAATGCAAGGATATACAGAATTTGCTGAATAAGCTTAGCTCTGATCCTAACTTCGCCAAGGATGCACTCAAGGAGGCTAAGAACCAGTAATACCAGAGCTGATCTCAATCTGCATAAGTTTGAGATCAGCCGTATGTACAGGACAGTCTGCTAAACAATACATACGCCCTCCTAATCCTTGTCCGTACTCTCTTTCAAATCAATTAGCCTCATAACTATAGGGCCTCTATGATGGCCGTTTTGTTTTTGCATCAATAAGGATAAACATATCTATATAACAAAGAGATATATCTCTATTTCTAGCCCATATACATGGGGGCACATAGCGCTATATATGTATACATGGGAGGGGTGATATAAGGCCGCATTTATAAAATATATGGGGGGGAGGAACGCGGGAGCGGTCCGCGCCGCAGGCAGCAGGGCCCAAAAACACTAGCTAGCTAGTGTTTTTGGGCCCTGCTGC
>CAVHVI010000183.1:0-3967 GCA_963639245.1 Bacteroidaceae bacterium | reverse complement strand
GGGATATTGTCGGCGATCAGAAAATTACACGCACCTAGGTTTTAGGGTGCTTACGCTTAGATTGTTCAATGGGCTGCAAATAATAAAAGAGTCTGTTGCCTTAATCTCTCCTGTGACAACTTTGCAGTAAAGTTTTTTGCTTTTACTTGCTATAAAGAGGCCTTATTCCATTGGAATAAGGCCTCTCATTAAAGCTATGATTTAATTTGTAGCAAGATTATTTATTAGGCGCAGAAATGATCTTGTTGCGAAGTTGCAGTGAAACATAAGAGAAAGCAACTGCGGCGACCAATACCATGCCCTTAACTACCTGTTGTACGTAGTCATTGATATTACACATCAGCATGCCAGTTGATAGCACACCCATAATAAGCACACCGATAATAACCAAGGGGAGCTTACCCTGTCCGCCTGCTAAGCTAATGCCGCCTAAAACTACAGCTGTAATTGCGTCCATCTCATAGCCAACACCTGCTGCAGGTTGTCCTGAATTTGTACGTGAAAGCAATACCAAGCCTGCTACACCTGATAAGAAAGCACAGAATGCATAGCAGAAGATCTTCACCATGTTGATGTTTACACCAGATAGTCTTGAAGCCTCTTCATTACCACCAACACCATATACGTGACGTCCAATTGGAGTGTAGGAGAGGATAAAGATACCGATTGCAAATACGGCGATCATAAGCAGTACCGGATCAGGAATACCTAAAAAATAGCCTCTACCAAAAGGGCTAAGACCTGAACCAAAGCCATAAACCGGCAAGCCTCCTGTGATGAGGTAGCCTGCTCCGCGCAGGGAGGTCATTACACCCAAAGTTGCAATAAGTGGAGACATCTTAAAGTAGGCAACTAGTAATCCTGAGAATACTCCGTAGCAAATAGCCATTATCAAGGTTACAGCAATAGCAACAGGAATTGACCAGCCACTTTTTAGCATCAAGGCACAGGTTAACGATGAGATACAGGCAATAGATCCCACTGAAAGATCAATACCTGCAGTCAAGATGACATAGGCTGCTCCAACTGAGATGATGCCGATGATGGATACTTGACGTAAAATGGTAGTTACCGTTGAAAAAGAGAAGAAATTAGATGATGCAACGGAAAAAACTGCAATTAACATCACTAAAATAAGAATAATACCGTAGTCCAAAAGCCACAGTGCCATTTTGTTGTTACTGTTCATTAGCAGTCTCCTTTTTACGCCCCAAAGCTGCTTTTTCCAAAATAAGTTCCTGTGAGAATTCCTCACGTTTTAATTCGGCGGTTATACGGCCACCACTCATAACGCAGATGCGCTGAGACATACCGATAAGCTCAGGCATCTCAGAGCTGATCATGATGATGCTCTTGCCATGATCTGCAAGACGACACATCAAATGATAGATTTCCTGCTTGGCGGCAACATCGATGCCTCGTGTAGGCTCATCAAAGATAAGCACATCACACTCCGTTGACAATATTCGCGCAAGTACTACTTTTTGCTGATTGCCACCTGAAAGATTACGCACAATCTGCTCCATGCTAGGAGTTTTGGTGCGAAGCTCATCGATATAACGCTGAGTTTCACTGCGTTCTTTTTTGCCATCGATAATAAAGCCACACTTTAGATATTTAGGCAATGAACTAAAGACAGTGTTTTCACGTATGGTAAGACCTAATAGCACTCCTTGAGTTTTTCTATCCTCAGGAATAAGTCCAACACCGCAATCTAGTGCGTGACGTGGAGATTTGGGAGTGTATTTTTGGCCCTTAAAAATCAATTCACCTGAGTTTATGGGATCTGCACCAAAAATAGCTCTAGCAAGCTCGGTACGACCTGCTCCTACCAAACCACCAAATCCTAAAATCTCGCCTTTGTGAAGTTTAAAGGATACATCATGAACAGATGCATTCTCTAAGTGATTTACCTCAAGCACCACCTCATCTGTAGTATGAGCAGGGACAGGATAATCGCCAGATAACTCACGTCCTACCATTAAAGCAATTAACTGCTTCATGGTTAGATCCTTTACATCCTTGACGGTAACAAATTTGCCATCCATGAACACCGCGGCGCGATCGCAAAGCTCAAATACCTCCTCCAAACGATGGGAGATAAAGAGAATGGTGCAGTTCTTTTCACGAAGTTTGCGAATAACGTTAAAGAAAATTGCGGTTTCTTTTAAGGTCAATGATGCTGTAGGCTCATCTAGAATAATGAATTTTGGATCACGTGCCACAGCTTTTAAAATTTCAACGATCTGTTTATATGCAACACCGATATCACACACTCTCTTGCGAACATCGATATCAATCTCCATTTCGTTGAATAATTGCTGAGCGCGACGTTCCATCTCTTTATGATTTAAAACAAAGCCGTTTTTGATTTCGCGACCGTAGAAAATATTTTCAGCAATTGAAAGGTATGGAATTAAGGAAAATTCCTGATAGACGGCGGCAATGCCAAGTTGCATTGAAGTCTGAGGATCGAGGGTGTTATAGCTTTTGCCATTAATGACAATTTCACCGGTGCTAGGCGTTTCAGCACCTGTCAACATCTTGATGAACGTGGATTTACCTGCACCGTTTTCACCGCACAGTGATAATACCTCGCCCCTCCTGATGTCTAATGTCACATTATCCAGTGCACGGACTTTTGCGTAATACTTTGATACTCCGCGCACAGAAATGATGATGTCTTCTGTTGATTCCATATGAGGCCTTGATCAAGCGACCGGACAAAATCCGGTCGCAGAACATTAGATAATAGTTTCTAGGAAATTAATAAGCAGGCTGATATTTACCTGAAATTACGTCTTCCTGAGGAACTGGTATATAAGGGAGGAATACCTTTTCAGGCTCTGCAGGGATACCTTCTGTTGCCATGCGATAAAGGATCTTGGCACAGTCATATCCACCCTTGAAAGGATAGAGATCAACGGTACCGCGATAGATTGAACCCTCTTCTTTGATTAGGGCCAAAGCTTCGGCGGTGGCGTCACCTGAGAATACAGCACGATCATCACCAACCTTGTCGTTAGCAATCATAGCCTGATAGCCACCAATACCACCTGAATCGTTAGAGCCGATCACAAGGTTCAAATCAGGATGCTGTTGTAACACAGCTTCGATGATCTTCATGCCGGATTCTGGATTATCACCAGCCTGACGGGCAACCAATTCCATAGTAGGGCATACTTCTTTTAATGCAGCTTCAATACCATCACCACGGTGCTTTACAGCTTCGACATTATCCTGAGTGATCAAGGCAACCTTGCCCTTGCAACCAAGCTTAGATTTAGCCCAGTTTGCAGCCTGTAAACCGATGGTATGACCATAATCATACTCATCCATGCCGTAAATTAAATTAGAGTTAGGTACAGTCTGAGCAATTGATGCTGTAGCAACACCTGCCTTTTTGGCATCATCGTAGGTTGCAGTCAGAGCATTCTGATCAATGGCTGTACATAAGATTGCGTCATACTTATCATTGATCATGTTCTCTATGTCAGATACCTGTTTATCTACGCGGTATTGGGCATCAATTGAAATGCATTGTATGCCAAGCTCTTTACAAGCTTTTTCCATACCAAGCTTAACGCCTACAAACCAAGGATTAGCTAACTGAGGAACAGAGAATCCTAGCTTGAACTCGGATGCATCTTTAGCGTTTGCAGCTCCTGCGGATAAAACTGCTGCACTTAAAAGCACGATTGCAAATTTATTTAGTCTCATGTATGTACACCCTAATATATGTTTGATAGTAAATGCTGATCTGTTTATTTCGCTACAATCAGTAACTGTCAGCATAACGCAACCGTTTACAAATATTTAGTAAATCCAAGCATTTTTTATACATTTGAAAAGAAAATCACATTTTTTAGAAGCATATATTTTTTTCTAGCGGTAAAAAAATTAAAGGCGCCGTGAGGCGCCCTATATGTATGATTAAAAGATCTAGAGTGCTTTAAAGCGCTCTCCA
>CAVHVI010000182.1:0-4001 GCA_963639245.1 Bacteroidaceae bacterium | reverse complement strand
AATTGATGCTCTTTTTGATTCTCGCGATCTATACAATTTAATTAAAAATAATAAGGCTGAGGTACTAAAGCAGGGGCGTTCTAAGCTTGTAATTGACAGCAAAAAGCTTGATCTTTATAAAGATGATCTGCAAACGCATGCTGTTGATGTTATTGATAGGTTGCAATTAAATGGCTATGAGGCCTATTTAGTTGGTGGTGCGGTGCGTGATCTTTTAGCTGGTAAAAATCCTAAGGATTATGATGTTTGTACTAATGCAACTGTCGATGAGCTTATTTCTATTTTTAAAAGCGGTCGTAAAATTGGCAAAAATTATCCTATTGTTAGATTAGAATATGACGATGAGCAAATAGAGATCGCTCCCTTTTCTCGTCCAAATGCCAAAAATGCATCTGCTTTAGGCACTAAATCTTTTAATAGTAAGGATGCACAGTCTGCAAGCCTGTTGGCACTTGACTCAGATCGCCGCGATCTAACTATTAATGCCATTTATTTTGATATCAATAATGAGCAGCTTATTGATTTCCATGGTGGTCTTTATGATTTAAAGGCGCGTGTTATCAATACCATTGGAGATGCTTCAACTATTTATAAGCAGGATCCAATACGCATGCTACGTGTTTTGCGCTTTGCGGCCAAACTTAACTTTAAGATTTCCTCTCATGCCTCAGCACCTATTGAAGAGCTTGCACCTATCTTATTACAGGTACATCCTATGCGTGTATTTTCTGAGGTAAATAAGCTCTTTTTATCAGGCCATAGCGTTGAAACTCTTAAGCTTTTAAATGATTACTCGATGCTTAAATATCTTTTCCCGCCCCTTGAGGATATGAATGTAATGGCTGACTGTGCTGATTATCTTGAGGATGTGGTTGAGCTTTTGGATGATGAGTTTGCCCATGGTATTTTAGTTAAGCCTTATGTTTTGTATGCCTATATGATCTGGCCTGCTTTTATAGATAAGTTTAATTATCTTAAGGAAGAATTTACTGAGTATACTGATGAGCAGCTAACTGATTGGGCTTGTAGTAGGGTGTTAACTGATCAAAGCAGAGCTACTGCATTGCGCAACTCTCTGCCTGATGAGATGACTACCTTATGGAAAATGCAATTACGTATGATAAATACCAAGGATATGCACAATGTCATTGCCTTGTCCTCAGATCCTAGATTTATTCATGCATTTGAGCTTTTACGTTTGCGTAGCTCTTATGACAAAAATCTTAAGCGCACGCTTAAGTTCTGGCAGCCCTACTATGATGAGAAGATCATGTTTTACAGCAATTAAAGCTAAGGGCTTTTAAATTTTGGCGCCATTTATTTAGTATTGGACTTTATATGAATTTTGCCTGCAAGATAATCTTTGTGATTGCTACTTTGCAATTAGGAGTTGCACAGGCGGCTTTAATTTATGATAAGGATGATACTAAGCTAACCCTTGGTGGCCTAGTTAAAACCGTAGTTACTCATGCAGGTCATAATACTCCCAATAGAGCACATGACGGGACTTTATCAGATATTGGACGTTTGAAATTATATGGAAAGACTCGCCTTGCCTCAGGGATCGATGCCTTTGCCTCTTATGAATGGCAGGCAGGTCATAGTGGTACTTCACGTGAGGAGGTAAGACTTAAGGGAAGACAGGCTTATATTGGGCTTGATTTTCATAAATACGGCGAGCTTCAATTTGGTCGTTACTCAGAGCCCTTTGCTTACGCCTCAAATGCCATCAGCGTGATGGATGATTTTGCACCTTATGGCGGTAACAATGAGCGCAACAGTGGACACCTATCCTATCAGTGGTCGAGATTTGGCTTTGATTTTGGTCTTTCCTATCAGTTTGCCGAGGATAGATACAATTGCGATACCCTAGGCGATCATGATTTTAGGGTTGACTCGGGCTTTTCTGTCTTTGGTGGCTACACCTTTAGGAGCTTGTTTGATAAGCCCTTTAGCCTGCGCTCGGCTTATCTTTATTTAAATGGACAGTCAGAGCAGGATGGAGGCTTTTATTACACTCCTTATCGTTCTAAGCGATACTTGAAGATCCTCATTGAAAATTTACGATCAATTGATGGTAGCTTTGCTTGGGGGCATAAAAGGCGTGGCTTATATATAGCAGGTAATTACAACTACTCTTTGGTTAAATACGCTAAATTAAGACATAGAAACGTGATCCAAAATTGGGATGTTGAATCAAAGACGCAGGCTTGTGAGGCAGTTTTAAGCTATAGCTTTGACAATGGCGTACGCTTAGGCACTAGCTATCATTTTATTAATATAAAGACTGATGCCAATAATTTATCTCATACTAAGGGGAGTACCAGATGGCTGCAGTGGCTTGTGGACTATCAAGTGACGCCTAATTTTAAGGTATGGCTCGAGGGCGTGTTAGATGCAGGATCTGATGATGTCTTTGCCCGTATTCAGGATGAAGATGTGTTAAACGGTAAAACTAATGCCATGATGCTAGGAATAAGGTACACCTTTTAAGCTTGCGTCACAGCAATTAGCTTTGTTTAATTCTTAAGCTTAAGCCTTATCATTTAGCGCCCTCCTTATTAGCCTCAGCATAATATGGCTGCCATATGGTGACGTAAGGCTTCAAGCTTTCATTAAATTGAGATCTTATTTTAAAAAGCTCGAAAGCTACCTTAAATTCAGCTTTACTTGCAAGATCCTGCATGGCGCTTAGGGAGTCAATTTGCATTAAGTCAGCCTGCATTTCCCAGGACTTTAAGATGCTTTGATAGCTATTCTCTCTAAAACTGGTTGCTTGCATCTGCGTCTTAAGAATATCCTCGCCTATGCTTTGAATAAGCTTGTTTTGTTCATCTGAATAAACGCTAAAGGATTTCTTGGCAAGCTTTTGATATTCCTGTTCAAATTTTGGCCACAAAAGGTAGGCGTATACTGAAAAACTCTCCTCATGACTATGAGTTTCATGCCTTATATCCATATCTTTAAGCAGTGCTTGAAGTAATGGCTCATTATCCTTTGTAAGATATTGCTCAAGCGTAGGAAAGAGATATTTTAGGATGTCATATTGCTTTAAGAGAGTGTAGCTTTCTACGCTATGTCCTGATAAAAAGAGCTTATTTACCTCACCAAACATGCGATTTTTATTAATCTTGCTAAGCAAAGGCGCTATGTCTTTAATAGGCTTAGCGCTACTGTCTTTGATATTAAAGCCTAATTTAGCAGCAAAGCGTAAAATTCTGATGATGGCTACGGGATTTTCCCTATAAGAAGCTGCTGCATCTCCTACCGTTTGTAAAACACGATCTTGTAAATCCTTGATACCACCGTGAAAATCGATGAGTTTTGATTTATTAATATCAAAATAAATGTCATTGATAGTGAGATCGCGATGCTCAGAATCATCTGCAAGTGAGTTACTAAAATCATTATCTACGATCAACATGCCATCTTCATTGATTTGATGATCCTCGGTATTACGACCGCGATTTTTTGCTGATCTAAAGGTTGTGACCTCAATTTGCTCGTCATCAAAGGCAATTATTACGATTTTAAAGCGCTTGCTAACGATCTTGCTGTTATTAAATAGCTCACAAATTTGCTCAGGCTTGGCGCTAGTTACGACATCATAATCCTTAGGAGTCTTGCCTGTTAACAGATCACGTACCGCGCCTCCTACTAAGTAAGCCTCAAAGCCTGCATTTTGCAAGGTATCGATCACCGCTACTGCATGTGAATGTAGATCTGATTTATAAAAATTAAAATAAGAGCTATTTAATTCAAGGCGTGCCAGTCCTTTTTCTAAGACCTCCGCTTTATTCTTATTTAGAAGATCTAATAATTGAGGAGTGTTGACTATATTTTGCAGCCCAGTATTTGGTGTTACTGCTTGATTTAAGTTATCTGCAAATGAGGTTGTAGCAAGTAGTAGCGTAGTGCTTGCTAAGACGCTACAGGCAATACTTTTTAGTAAAGCATGTTTTTTTAAAAAATTTAATGTTATAGGCTGCATAGTGCTACTC
>CAVHVI010000181.1:0-4028 GCA_963639245.1 Bacteroidaceae bacterium | reverse complement strand
TTCTCAAGGCCTAAGTCAGTTGAGAAGCTAAAGTTTGCCTTGCTAAACTTTATTGAGCCCATGGCCTCAAAGGAGGAGTCTTTATAGGGCTTTACATCATAGTCAAAGCTTGAATTTGGAGCTTGTCTAAAGCTTGCCTTTAAGGTGCCGTAGTGATTTAAAAGCTCATAGTTATAGGCGATGCTTCCTGAGATGGTAATAGCAACATCATCTGCCATTAACTCTTTTGATTGTGCTCTTAAGCCTGCGCTTGATGACATTGATTTAAAGGTCTTAGAGTCAAGACTTAGCTCAATACCATCATCACCGTTTTCTTTAACCTTTCCCTGGTGGAGCATGTTGTAATTAAGCTTGATAAAGGGAGTTATGGTTAGTGAGCTTAAATTAAAGTCATAGCCAGTACCTAAGGATAGATAAGCTCCTAAGGCGGTGTACTTCTTATCTGCACTTGCGGCATAACCATTAAAGGAGACATTACGCTTAGTCTCAATTGAATCAAAGCCTAAGCCTAAATCTGAGGTTATGAAGAAGGAATTAGCAAATGGTCTTAAGAGAGTATCAATACCTGCATAGAGGCTATAGTCAGATGCAGAGGATTGTTTATCCTTAGCCTTTAATTCCTTTTTATTAAAGACTGCATACATACCATAGACATTAGCATCCTCAACCTTATCAAGCTCTGCTATTACGCCTACGTTATTTGCTCTATAACCTACACCTTTTCCTTGTCTTGATTCATGCATACCAAAGGGCTGTACTCTGGTATAGATACCATTGCCTAATAAGGATGACTTTAAGATTGAATCCTCTCTGAAGCTTAGATTCTGCTTTTGGGAGGTAAAGATACTTTGGGTAAGCTCCTCATATAAGCTAGGCTTTAAGCTGTTTAAGGCAGAGCTTACTGCTTTTCCATCAGGCAAGAAGTCAATTGCAGTGTATAGCCTCTCCATGCTTGAGCCTAGATTAGGATTGGTGTTTTCTAAGGCTTTGGCTAGAGATGAGGCATTACTATCTTTAGCATACTGGGCGTAATCACGCTCATAGCCAAAGGTAATAACATCAGTGCTGTCAGATAATAAAGAGATACTATTACCTTGGGCATTAGTGGTAATAACCTTTGAGCTTAAGGTAGGTGTATTTAATACCACGGCTTTAAGAGAGCTATCTAAAGAGTCAGCTTTTACAAAGTCACCTAAGGTATAGCGATAAGTGCTATCGGGGTTGTAATAACCATCACCTACAGGAGAGATAGCTAAGGTACCTCCTAATTGTGCTACGCCATCATTACTGGCAGTGCTTGCTCTTAATAATGAACGGGTAGTTGAGGAGGAGCTATCAGTGTTGTGGGCTGTTACAGTGAGCGTACTATGACTGTCGTTATCTACTCCTACACGCATTTCCAAAGTACCGCTATCCTTTTGGATGTAGTTACCAGTAATACTGATATTAGCAATACCTCCTTGAGCTGTACCTATGGTTAAGGTACCTGAGTTGGTAAAGCATCCTAAGCTTTCATCTGCATCGAATTCATTCTGGTAATTACTATCTGGAGTAAGAGAGCTCTTTAAGGTTAGGTTATAGTCCTGATTGGTAATAGCATTAGCATTGTCTGCAATGTTTACTGACAGCGTACTTACGCTGTCTGTATCTTTAAGCTTGGAGATAGTTGCTGTACCTGAAGAGATATTTAAACGTGAGTTCTTAGCAGCATTAATTGCTCCGGTATAGTGGACATTACTACCCTTAAAATTAATATCTGTTACTAAGCCTGGGACATAGGATGCAGGATTGATGTTTTTGCCATCGTATTGAAGTGCAAGGTTGTAGTAGATATTGCTTGCATCAGTCACATCCCCAAAGCCATCCTTCCACTCAGAGCTAAGGTTACCAGTAATATTGGCACTGTCTGTAAACTCAAGCTCCTTTACAAAGGCGTTCTTGGAGATATAGATGGCATTCTTATTTCCAATAACGTTGCCTGAGATGGAGACTTTGTTCATTAAAGGACCTTTAAAACACTCAGGTGCAAAAAAACTATACGATGCATCGAGTATGTTATACGAATAATTTGGCAACATTTGGCCATTAGAGTCAACTTTTCTGTAATACGCGATATAAGAGCCTCGATAAAACCACGGACCTGCACCATTTGATCCAAAATCAAATACTAAAGCATTTCCATTCTCACCTTGAGCTGACACATTACCCTTTACCGTAAGGCTTTGCCCAACACCTGCACTAAAGAGCACGCCCATGCCGTTATAGCCATCAGACTTTACATTTACACCATTGGCAATAGTGATGTTATTGCCAGTGCCATTTACGCGAATACCAGCAGAGCCTGTACCAACGCTTAGCAAATCTGTCATTTGAGTGATGGTGTTATTGCTACCATAGACATCAAAACCTACTGCTAAAGAGGTCTTATTAGGCTCGCCTACTATCCAATCAGTACCTTCTTCATTTCTTGCAAAATAACCGTTAAAGTTTTCATAGCTTTGCCCATCACGATACTCAGAGAAGCCATAGTAATTCTTTCTGTCAAATTGATAGCCTAAATCCTGCATAACCGCAAGCTCAGCTTCAAAGAAGGTAGTCACGTTGTAATACCAAATATGACTCATCATGCCATTTAAATTTATATGAGTAAGCTCAGGTACTTCAACCAAATATCTTGCATCATACTCCCAACTATTGACAGGTAACCCCTCGGCTTTTTTGTCTCCAGAGTAGGCAAGTTGCGCCCCATTTAATACCTCTTTGACATTGTCGCCTGAAAAGTAAGCACCATATGGTTTATCATCTGTTTGAGGATTTAGAACAAAGAATTTACTCTTATCGGCATCATTTCCTAATTTGTTATAGAGTTCCTCTGGGATCACAATATCGCCATTTTGTGCCTGCTTACCATTTAAATCGTAGAGATGGCCCCCAAATTCGTTACTAGAACTGATAGTAATTGGGACCAAGGCGTATAAATTTTCATATTGATGTGAACCTGATGGATTAAATTTTTCGCTAATATAAATTAAAGTTCGCAGTACTTCAGAACCTCCAGCAGCATATGTTCTTTTTATATTAGCCAATACAACTTTCCCACGATAATCTGCACATGCTGATAAATCATAACCAAAATCAGTTCTTTCAAGATCCACCTCAGGAAGTTCGGAGATGATACCAAAAACTTTTTTTATATCATCACTAATAACCAAGTTTCCCCTATCATCCTCACATAAAAGCTTTCTTGCATCAGAAAGATCTCTAAATGAACCAATACCTAATGCATGCCCCATCTCGTGACGAATAACTGCAACCAAATTTAATTGCCCTTCATTGTTAGCAAGCAAAGTATTGGCATCACCAACAAATCCATAATTAGTTGGATTAGATGGATCATTTAATCCCAAGTTTTGTCCAACTTTAATATTTCCATAATGTTTTTCACTAACTTTGCTTTCATCCAAATCACCTTGGATGTACTGATTTACTGAGTCATAATCTAAAAAACTTCCTTGATCTCGATAGAGCTTAGATAAATAAGCACTCATATCACCTATATGAAATGTCGCCCAAGCGTTTTGATCTGTACAAGTACCGACATAAATAGGAATACTTGTGGTATTGACAGAATAAGGACTTAAGATATCTGCCCAGTACCTAACACCATCAGCTATAGCTTGTTGTATCGTTTCATTTGGTGAATAAACCCAATTAAATTTAGGATTATCCTTAACTTCTTGATTGATGTAGTAAATAGAAAACATCTGTTTTCCATTACTCTCAATGATTTGTGGGTTCTTAATATCAGCAGTTGCAGAAGTGCTTAGACTCAAGGTAGTTGCAAGTGCAAGGGCTATTTTTGATAGTTGCTGGGCTTTCATAGAAAAATCCTTTGTATTAGAAGCTGTAGCCAAAGTTCAAGCGCGCAAAGCTGTCAGTACCTGAGCCTTGGTAGTTTTCAAGACCTAAGTCTGTTGAGAAGCTAAAGTTTGCCTTGCTAAACTTTATTGAGCCCATGGCCTCAAAGG
>CAVHVI010000180.1:0-4036 GCA_963639245.1 Bacteroidaceae bacterium | reverse complement strand
CCATTGCTGCTACCGTTTTTGTAGCTTCTGCTGCATCTGCTGCTCAGGTTTATGACAAAGATGGTACAACTTTAGCAGTTGGTGGCCAGGTTGAGTTTATGGCTGGCAACGCAGGTAACACTTATTTTGGTAACAAATCTGCAGACTCTACCACTCGTGATCGTGCACGTTTAACCATGTCTGGTCGTACCCAGTTAACCTCTGGCATTGCTGCTTATGCTTATAATGAGTGGCAGGTTCAGCACGAAGGCACTTCTGAAGAGGCTCAGAAAGTTGCAGCTCGTCAGCAGTATTTAGGTGTTGATTTTGGTACCTTTGGTAAGGTTCAGATGGGCCGTTACAAGGATCCTTTCGTCTTTGCATCTTCTGTTGTTGATGTTTTAGACGAAGTTGGTTCTTTCTGCGGTAACGATAATCGTAACTCTGGTCACCTTTCTTATATGTGGAAGGGTTTTGGATTTGATGCTGGTGTTTCCTATCAGTTCGCTGAGGATAACTACGCTACTGATACAGTTGGTTCCTTTAACGTAGATTCAGGATTCTCTATTTATGCAGGTTATACTTCTCCTGCTGTTCTATTTGGACCTATCAGCATCCGTGCTGCTTATTTATATTTAGAAGGTCAGAATAAGGATGATAACGCTTCAAAATTCGTAAAACGTCAAGATGTACAACAGACTAACGCATTTGGTGAAAAAAACAGTGTTTATCATTCAACCGATGACGGCTATATTGATGATGTGAAATCTGTTGATGTCTCCTTATCATGGGGTAACGATGGTAAGGGCTTGTACGTTGCTACCAACTATTTCTATTCAAAGGCATCTTTGAATGATGCAACTTGTACCCGTTCAGTCAATGGTGAATTGGACTATGGTACTTTAAGCGATATTAAGACTAAGGCTTGGGAGACTGTTGCTACCTATGGCTTTGAGAATGGTATTCGTTTAGGTGTTTCATATCATTTTGTTAAGAATTCTTATGAAAACACTGTTAAGGATCTAGATGTTAAGACCAAATATGTTCAGGTAATTGCTGATTACAATGTCACCCCTAACTTCAAGGTTTGGGCAGAGACCTGCATCGATGCTCATTCTGATGACTATGCTCAGAACATCACGAACTCCACTATTAAATTCGACAAAGATGGTCATAACTCTGTTATGGTTGGCGCACGTTACGTCTTCTAATCTGACTTTAGTCTGATTATTTTAAGCCCGATCTTAGCATCGGGCTTTTTAGCTTCTAAACATTTCTTGCTTTGTAATTCCTACTCTTACCAACAGATCTTATCTTTATAAGAGTCATTTTCTTTTAATTTGTACTACTGATTCTATAAAGCTGTACGTAAGCCTATTTTCTTGATTTAGCTTATTTTTTCTTTGTTATATTGGCTTTGCCAAATGGGTTGTCCATGAGGTGAAGATAGGTTTTAACCTATCTCGTAATTAATAATATTCGGGTTTTTTTATTATGAAGAAGTCAGTATTAGCACTTGCTGTTGCAGCAGCTGCTTTTGCAACCTCCGCAGCTACTGCTGCTCAGGTTTATGATAAGGATGGTACTACTTTAGCAGTTGGTGGTCAGGTTGAATTCATGGCTGCTAGCGCTGGTAATGGTTATTTTGGTTATGGCGATGGCAAAACCGGTAATGATTCAACCACTCGTGATCGTGCTCGTTTAACTATGGCTGGTCGTACCCAGATCACCAATGGCATTTCAGCATACGCATACAATGAGTGGCAGGTAGATCACGCTGGTGATTCAAATGAGTCGCAGAGTGTCAAGGCTCGTCAACAGTACTTAGGCGTTGATTTTGGTGTCTTTGGTAAGGTTCAGGCTGGTCGTTATAAGGATCCTTTCGTTTATGCATCCAAGGTTGTTGATGTATTAGACGAAGTTGGTATCTATGGTGGTCAGGATGAGCGTAACTCTGGTCACTTGTCCTATATGTGGTCTGGTTGGGGCGTTGATGCTGGCATTTCCTACCAGTTTGCAGAGGATAACTACAAGACTGATATCGTTGCTCAGTTCTTTGATACCAACAAATATAAGTTCAATGTTGATTCAGGCTTCTCTGTATACGCAGGCTATACCTCTCCTTCCGTATGGTTTGGACCCATCGGTGTTCGTGCCGCTTACCTCTATTTAAAGGGCCAGGATATCGGTGAGAACTATGAGTTTGTAGGTCAAAGTAATGGCAAAGGCGATACCTTTGATACTGGCGCTTTAGCTATCGATAATATTAAGACCATCGATGGTTCCTTGTTCTGGGGTACTGATGGCAAGGGCTTCTACATTGCTACCAACTACAACTGGTCAAAGATGACCATGCAGGATGAGGACACTGAGTTCAAGGTTAAGGCTTGGGAATCTGTGATCACCTATGGCTTTGACTGTGGTGTTCGCTTAGGTGTGTCTTATCACTGGATCAAATCCGAAGTTGACAGTGCTGGTGCTTCCTCCAAGTATGTTAAGGTTAAAGCCGATCAGGGTAGCGACATCGATGTTGATACCAAGTATGTTCAGTTGATCGCTGACTACAACGTAACTCCTAACTTCAAGGTTTGGGTTGAAGGCTTGATTGATGCTGGTTCAGATGACGGCTATGCATACTTCAACACCGAAGATCAGAAGGATTCCAACAACTCCGTCATGTTCGGTGCTCGTTACACCTTCTAATCAGTTCTTGATTAGCTACAATTAGGCCGGCAAAGTCCGGCCTTTTTCATTTTATCGATCCTATCTTTTCACGCCTTCCAAAATCTGCTTTCGCACTATAACAAATCAACTGCATTTTAAAAGTTGTGCAAAGCTAACCTAAAATGAGACAAATATCATATTTTTGTTGAACAGAAACTTTCGATGTGTATAATACACATTGGTTAGTTTAGACTAACTGCTTTCTGTTTTATGATTATTTTGGGTTTTATATTATGAAGAAGTCACTTCTTGCTTTAGCAGTTGCCGCTTTTGCTGCAACTGCCGCTAACGCTACTGCAGTTTATGAAAAAGACGGCACCGCACTTAACATCGGTGGTCAGGTAGAATTCATGGCTGGTAATGCCAATAACTACTTCGGCAATGACAATAAGGATTCCACTACCCGTGATCGTGCTCGTCTCAATATGGAAGGTCGTACTCAGTTGACCTCTGGTATTGCTGCTTACGGTATGATGGAGTGGGAAGCAAATCACGAAGCTTCTAGCTCTGAGTCTACTGAACTTAAAGCTCGTTATTCTTACTTAGGTGTTGATTTCGGCGCTTTCGGTAAGATCCAGGCTGGTCGTTACGAGGATCCTTTTGAGTATGCTTCAAACGTCGTTGACAACCTCGAGGAAGTAGGTGTCTACGGTGGTATGGATGAGCGTAACTCTGGTAACCTCTCTTACATGTGGTCTGGCTTTGGCTTTGATGCTGGTGTTAACTATCAGTTCGCTGTTGATAATTATCATGCTGATGATTACTTTGAAAAGATCAACGTTGACAGTGGCTTCTCCGTTTATGCAGGTTACACATCTCCTGTAGTAGGCTTTGGTCCTATCGCAATCCGTGCTGCTTATCAGTATTTGAATGCTCAGAGCAAGCATGATGGTGCTACTGATGCAGATATCGATAACATCAAGACCTACGATATCGGTTTGTCATGGGGTACTTTCGGTAGCGGTTTATACTTTGCTACCAATTACAATCACTCTAAGGGCCTTTACCTCGGTGAAAAAGAGGTCGAAGTACGTGCTTGGGAATCAATGGCTTCCTATGGCTTAGATATGGGTGTTGTTGTCAGTGTTGCTTACTCTGACATTAAGAAGACTACTATTGAGTCAGAACGTAAAGAAGAGTCTAAGAAGTATGCACAGTTGATTGCTTCTTATGATGTCAACGAGAACTTCCGCTTCTGGGGCGAGGCAATCTTCGACTGCAACTCTGACAAAGATATGGGCGTTGTATCTGATTCCAAGGATGAGGGTACTAATGCATTCTTAGTTGGTGCTCGTTACACCTTCTAATTTAGTTTGATGACAAGCTAAATTTC
>CAVHVI010000179.1:0-4071 GCA_963639245.1 Bacteroidaceae bacterium | reverse complement strand
ATTTAAATATCAATTAGATAGCATTTTTCTAATCTTCCATACTCGTATACTAGCTTGCCAGCAACTATAATATAAAAACCAGATCAAATAGATCTAGCACCAAATTTTAATATCCATCCGAAAATAACGGAGAACACACATTATGATGCACATGACTTTTCGTTGGTATGGTCCTGATCAGGATCCTATTTCATTAGAGAAAATTCGCCAGATCGGTGGCATGGAAGGCGTTATCACTGCTCTACATGAGATCCCTGCAGGCGAGCCTTGGCCTTTAGAGAAGGTATTAGAACGCAAAGCCTTCGTCGAAAAGTCAGGCCTTAAGCTCATGGGTATTGAATCCATCAATGTTCACGAGGAAATTAAGTACGGATCCAAAGAGCGTGACCGTTTGATCGATAACTACATCAAGTCCCTCGAGGCTGTTGGTAAAGCTGGCATCCACATGGTTTGCTACAACTTCATGCCGGTCTTCGATTGGACTCGTACCGATCTTGCATTGCCTCTACCTGATGGCTCTACTGCCTTGGCTTATGATGGTCGTATCTGCGAAGGCATGACTGCAGATCAGATGTTTGACTTCATCACCAACAACTCAAATGGCTTTGAGATGCCTGGTTGGGAATTAAATCGTCGTGATGAAATCACAGCTGAAATTAAGCGCTTCTCTGGTATGACTGGTGACGAGCTCCGCGCTAACTTCAAGTACTTCTTAGACGCTATTATGCCTACCTGCGAGAAGTACAACATCAAGATGGGTGTCCACCCTGATGATCCGGCATACGATCTCTTTGGCTTGCCTCGTATCTGCAAGTGTGAGGATGACTTGGTCAAGATTGCTCGTATGAATAAGAGCCCTTATAACGGCTTTACCCTCTGCACCGGCTCCTTAGGCTCCAATCCAGAGAACGGCAAGCGCATGGCTGATATCATCCGTAATCCTGAAATTGGTCCTCGCATCTGGTTTGCTCACATCCGTAACGTCAAATATACCGGTGATCACCAATTCCATGAGGCATCTCATGTCTCAAGATGTGGCTCACTCGATCTCTATGAAATCGTTAAGGCCTTGGTTGAAATGGGCTTCAACGGTATCGTTCGTCCTGATCACGGCCGTGAGCTCTGGGGTGAGAAGGCACGTCCTGGCTATGGCTTATATGACAGAGCCTTGGGTGCAGCTTATATTATTGGCTTGGAAGAGGCTATCCGTAAGGATAAAGGCATGATCTGCCCTGATAACGTCAACTCAATCATGCAGGAGCTTTAATCATGCAGCTTACTTTAAAGAGCATCACTGAAGATAAAGCCGCCTTTGAAAAGGCAGGAATTGCTCTTCCTCAATATGATGTTGCTGCTTTGCAAAAGCATACCCTTGAAAATCCTGTATGGATGCACATGGGTACTGGCAATATCTTCAACGGCTTTATTGGCTCCGTTACTCAAGAGCTTTTAAACAAGGGCGAGATGAGCTCTGGCATTATCGGTCTTGAAGTACACTCTGATGAAAACCTTAAGAAGATAGTCAAACCTCATGATCATCTTAAGCTTAATGTAGTGCTACTTCCCGATGCCTCAGTTGAGCTCGAAGTTTTAGGCTCCGTTACCCAAAATCTCTTGGTAAATGGTGAGTGCCCTGAGGATGAGGCCATCATGCGTAAGGCCTTTGCTGATCCTAAATTCCAGCTACTCTCCTATACCATCACTGAAAAGGGCTACTCCCTTCGTGATATCGAAGGCAAGTATTTGCCTCAGGTTGAAAAGGATCTAGAGCTAGGCCCTCAAAGCTGCCGTAGTGCTATGGCATTATCCTGTGCCCTATTGTTAGGGCGTTTCAATGCTGGCGCCTTCCCTGTTGCCATGCTTTCTATGGATAACTGCTCTCACAATGGTACTAAGCTTAAGGAAGCCGTAGTTGAGATTGCCAAGGAATGGCAAAAGCGTGGCTTTGTAAATGCTGACTTCATCTCCTATATTGAAGATGAAAGCAAGGTATCCTTCCCTTGGTCTATGATCGATAAGATCACTCCTCGTCCTGATCCTGCCATTGCTACTAAGCTTAAGGATTATGGCCTTGAGGGTATGGATCCGGTGAAGACCTCACGTGGTACCTTCCTAGCTCCGTTCGTTAATGCTGAAAAGCCTCAGTATTTGGTAGTTGAGGATAAATTCCCCAATGGTCGTCCTCCTCTTGATAAGGCAGGCATCCTCTTTACCACTGGTGAAAAGGTTGATCTCTGCGAGCGCATGAAGGTTACAACCTGCTTAAATCCTCTACACACTGCCATGGCTGTCTACGGCTGTGTTCTAGGCTATGATCGCATCTATCAGGAAACTGAGGATGCTGAGATCATGAAGCTTGTCAACACTCTTGGCTATGATGAGGGCTTAAAGGTTGTTGAAGATCCTAAGATCCTCTCTCCTCGTGCATTTATCAAAGAGGTGATCGAAGTACGTCTGCCTAACCGTTGCTTGCCTGATTCTCCTCAACGTATTGCCACTGATACCTCCTTAAAGGTTCCAGTACGCTTTGGTGAAACCTTAAAGAACTATAAGAAGAATGGTCTTGATGCCGCTAAGCTTATAGCTCTGCCATTGGCAATTGCAGGCTGGTTGCGTTATCTCATGGCAATTGATGATCAAGGACAGCCCTTTGAGCTCTCTGATGATCCTCAAATTCCATCACTTAAGGCTCAGATGGAAGGCATTGTCTTTGGTCAGCCTGAGACCGTTGGCGACAAGCTTAAGGGCATTTTGTCTAATGCATCCCTCTTTGGCGTTAACCTATATGAGGCAGGTTTAGGCGAGAAGATCGAAGGACTATTTGCTGAGGAAATTGCAGGTGTCGGTGCGGTACGTGCAACCTTAAAAAAATACCTAGGCTAATTAAGTCTCTTCCTAATTAAATAGCTTCAAAGCCTTCAATGGACCATCCTGCGAAGGCTTTTTTGGATAAATTTATGAACAAGGATCTGCTTCCAAAGCTTGAATTTTGCCAAGGACGGACCATGGCCGCACAAATTTATGATTTTCTGCGCCAGCAGATCATCGTACGTATGCTACCACCAGGTACTGCTCTTAGTGAAAATGAATTAGCTGCTCATTTGGGAGTATCGCGCAACCCAGTACATGAGGCACTGGCAAGGCTCTCTCAGAGCTCACTTATAGAAATCATTCCGCAGAAGGGCACCTTTGTTACTAAGATTTCTGTTAAGTCCTTATATGAGATCTGCTTTTTACGCTGTGCTATCGAGTGTCAAGCTACTCGTTGCATCCCCAAGCTTTCTGATAATGCTTTTTCAAAGATAGTTAGCAAGATGAAAGCCTGTATTGCCAAGCAGGAAAAATGCTGTGGAAAGCGCGATATGAATACTCGCTTTATCGAGCTTGACGATGAGTTTCATGCGCTAGTATGTGCCTTCTCGGGAACCTCGCTTGCCTGGGAGGTGCTACAAAACGGCAAGGCTAATCTTGATCGTATACGCTATATATCCATGGATCACATCTCATCGGTTGATCACCTCTGTGCTGAGCATAAGGAACTCATGGAAGTGGCTGCCACCAAAGATGTTGCCAAGCTCTGCGAGCTACTTGAGCGTCATACCTATGAGGTTACCACGACCTACAGAGCAATTCGCAATGAAAACGCTGAATGGTTCTATGATGATGAACCCATGGAGGCGTTGCTACCTACAGCTAATCTTGCCTAAAGCAAATCAATCAAAGGCTGAGAGCTACTTAGCCTTTTCTTCACACAAATCCAATGCTTGATTCAATGTTGAGTATTTGAAATTGAAAATATCTTTATTTACGTTCATAACAGATAGTTTTGATTGCTAAGCGCTTCCAAAATTAATAAGCCGTATGAAATATGCTGAATTACTAAGGCAACTTCGGCAAAAGGTCTGCGTGAATGCGGACTTTTTTCATTATGTCTATCATCTCATCCATGGTGCCGCGTCACGAAGCAAAAGTGGTTCCAAAAAAGTCACAAATAATATTAAGATCGCTAAGGAGTTCCTTATGCTAATGAATGAGCTCACCTCTTCACTGTAGAATTTGCTACGCCATAAC
>CAVHVI010000178.1:0-4108 GCA_963639245.1 Bacteroidaceae bacterium | reverse complement strand
TGGTAATTGAGCTTAAGAGTACCAAACAAGAGAATACGCTTGATAAGCTTGCAGGAGATGCCTTAAATCAGATTAAAACAAAGAAATACTTTGAGTACTTCAAAGGAAAATTTGTAGAAAAAGTCTATTGCTATGGTATAGCCTTTTGTCGCAAGGACTGCAGCATAAAAATGGATGTTATGGAGCTTTAGGAAGAAAGCTTGGATTTAAGCCCTTTAATACCATGTAAAGAAAACGCCGCATTTAAGCGGCGTCTTAAGAATTTAAAGTAAAGCTTAGAGCTTATGATCTAAGCCATAGGCATCATCGTGAATGTCAGTTACGGCACGACCTGAAGGATCGGCAAGCTCAGCAAATTTCTTATCCCATGCAATAGCAGTAGGAGTTGAGCAGGCAACTGATTTACCATAAGGTACAGTCTGTACTGCAGATGGAAGCTTGAAGAGATCCTCAAAAATTTCGCGGTAGAGATAGGCTTCCTTAGTCATTGGAGTATTAACCGGGAAACGAACCTCACGCTCAGCAAATTTCTGATCAGATACCTTCTCTTCAGCGTAGTCACGCAAAGCATCGATCCATGAATAACCTACACCGTCAGAGAACTGCTCCTTTTGTCTGTAGAGAATGTCATCAGGCAACCAGCCTTTGAAGGCATCACGTAGTACCTTCTTCTCAATAGTCTTGCCAGGGCACATCTTATCTTGAGGATTGATGGTCATAGCATAGTCTAAGAACTTCTTATCAAGGAAGGGTACACGTCCCTCAACACCCCAAGCCATTAAGGACTTGTTAGCGCGGAGGCAATCATAGAGGTGTAGCTGTGAGAGTTTACGTACGAGCTCCTCATGCATCTCTTGGGAATTAGGTGCCTTGTGGAAGTAGAGGTAGCCACCGAAGATCTCATCTGAGCCTTCACCTGAGAGTACCATTTTAATGCCCATAGCTTTGATATAGCGGGCCATGAGATACATAGGGGTAGAGGCACGAATAGTGGTTACATCATAGGTTTCAATATGATAGATAACATCACGTAGCGCATCTAAGCCTTCTTCGATGGTGTAGTGGATCTCATGATGCACCGTACCAAGGTAATCTGCAACCACACGAGCTTTGGCCAAATCAGGAGCGCCCTTAAGACCAATGGCAAAGGAGTGCAGACGTGGATACCAAGCACGGGACTGACCGTTATCCTCAACACGGTTTTCTGCAAAGTGAGCAGCAATGGCGGAGATAACTGATGAATCAAGACCACCTGAGAGCAAAACGCCATATGGAACATCGCACATGAGCTGGCGCTTGACGCTATCCATCAAGGCCTCACGTAATCCGTCAATATCGGTTTTGTTATCCTTAACGGCATCAAAATCCTTCCAAGGACGAGTGTAATATTCCTTAAATTCACGGCTTTCCTTGGTATAGAGGTAAGAGCGAGGTGGGAATTCCTGCACGCTATCACATACTGGGGTTAAGGCCTTCATTTCAGATGCAACATAGAAACGACCTTCGCGATCGGTGCCTACGTACATAGGAACAATACCCATATGATCGCGAGCTGCGAAGATGGTGTTGTCCTCAGCATCATAGATAACAAAAGCAAAATCACCGATCAGACGATCGACGAAGTTCTTGCCAGTACGCTTAAATTCCTCGTACAAAGGCAAAATAACCTCACAGTCAGAGCCAGTCTTAAACTCGTAAGGAACAGTTAGCTCTTTCTTTAAATCCTTGTGGTTATAGATTTCACCGTTTACAGCCAGGATGTGGGTCTTATTATCGTTATAGAGTGGTTGAGCACCATTTTGTGGGTCAACGATGGAGAGACGCTCGTGAACGATGACGGCGTGCTCGTTTTGATAGGTGCCTTCCCAATCAGGACCACGGTGGAGCTGAAGACGGGACTGCTTAAGAGCGGTCTGACGTATTGCGTCGTCAGAATGCTCAATCCCAAAAATACCGAAAATTGAACACATAAATATTTCGCCTGTCTGTTGCGTATAAATTAGACCTACAGCCCAAATTTTTGGATGTAAGCCTTACCAAATTTGCATCAATGCTACCGCTTAGAATGTCAAAAATAGTGCATGTATGCTAATTGAACTGTAGTTGTGCAATATGTGCAAAAAGAGTGCATATGATAAGAAGATGCATTTAACAAGTATTTCATTGAAATATAAGCAATTATGCTTTAGAATATTTGGTGCAAAATTATAAATAAAAACAATAACTTAATCACCATCAATTTATAGCACCTTGTATAGCTCTATTTACTAATAGCTTTGGCCTTTAGCAAGATGAGTTTAGGTGGTATAGCTGATAACCTCTAGCCAGGAAACGCAATTGGAAAATATCGATCTCTATTACGTCGTTTTCATCGGCGGCGTCTTGCTAACTTGCTCCATTTTCGCATCCAAACTCTCAAAACTAGTGGGAACACCTTTGTTGCTACTGTTCTTGGGCATAGGTATGCTCTGTGGCGAGGATGGAATTATTCTGCATATCGTCTATAACGATTACACCTCAGCATTCTATATTGCAAACCTCATGCTGGCGCTTATCCTCTTTGATGGTGGCTTAAGAACCAATTTCCATGAATTCAAATCCGTGGCCAAGGAATCAATGCTCTTGGCAACCATTGGCGTTGTGATGACCTCCGGCATTACCGGTTTTGCAGCTTATCTAGTTTTAGATCTCACCTTAACTCAGGCGCTTTTAATTGGCTCTATCGTAGGCTCAACTGACGCGGCGGCCGTGTTCATGCTTTTAGGTGATGGTGGTGTACATCTAAAGCAAAAGGTTTCCTCCACGCTTAAAATTGAATCTGCAACCAACGATCCTATGGCAATTTTGCTCACCACCGTGCTTTTAGCCTTGGTATCTGGTAAAGCAAAATCAGGCTGGGATGTGGTGATCTTCTTTGCTGAGCAGTTTGGCTATGGTTTGGTGTTAGGTTTGGTATTCGGCATGGCAGCTCGTCTGCTCATTGCCTCCTGCACCTTAGGTGCAGGTCTCTATTCCTTGCTCGCAATAGGCATTGGTCTTATTGGCTACTCAGTAACCTCCTCCTTAGGCGGCTCTGGATGCTTGGCCATCTTCATCATGGGTATGTGCATTGGTAATCAAAAGGTTAGGGCAGTTTCCTATATCCTCCCTGTAGGTGAGGGAATTACCTGGCTTGCACAGATCACCTTATTCCTAATGTTAGGTATTCTGGTGACCCCGCATCTTATGATGTATTACCTATTGCCTGGCGTAGTTGTTGCCATTGTTATTTCATTTATTGCCCGTCCTTTGTCGGTATTTTTGCTCATAAAGCCTTTTTTCAAGAATTTTAGAACGCGAGATCTCTCGTTTATGTCATGGGTGGGCTTACGTGGCTCCGTGCCGGTAGTTTTAGCAATTTATCCGGTGATGGAGGATGTGCGTAATGCTCAGCTTTATTTTAACGTGGCCTTCGTAGTGGTACTGTTCTCACTTTTAGTTCAGGGTGCATCCTTAGTGCCAGCAGCTAAGCTCTTTAAGGTCTATGCTCTATCTGAGTCAGCTCCTATTTCCAAGGGAGAAATGGGCATTATGCTTTCAGATGACTATGAGCTTTATAACTACGATGTTAAGAAATACAATCTTGATGGCGTGCATCTAAATCAGGTACGTATGCCAAGACGCACTAGTATTGCGGCTATCTTCCGTGACGGCTTCTTGTTAAAGCCTCGAGGTAATTTGCGTCTGCAAGATGGCGATATCATCTCTATTATTGGCTCTGATAGTGATGAGACTATGCTTAATGCTCTCTTCTCACAAAAGGTTCAGCCTAAGAAGGTAAGAGAGTTTAGCGGAGATAGAGTAGTTAAGGGCGAAATTCGCATGACTGAGCTTTCTGATCTCTACGGACTTGAGCTTACCGCCTTTGAAAAGACTTTAACTGTTGGTGATTTCATGAGCTATCACATCGGTGGTTATCCACAGATTGGTGACAGCGTGAGCCTCATTAATTCAACCTTAGTGGTAAGTGCCTTAGATGGTGATGAGGTTGCATCAGTGGGAGTTGTGTTAGCTCGCGATCGTATGGCAAAGCCTAAGGTTAGTAAGGCTTAAAAATTAAGTGCTAGCT
>CAVHVI010000177.1:0-4167 GCA_963639245.1 Bacteroidaceae bacterium | reverse complement strand
TATCAGCACCATCAATTATCGGCCCTGACTTTTGTCGGGGTTTTTTCATTTTTAGTCCTTACACTTAGTCAATTTTGTTCTCCTTGGTTTGCTGGTGAATTTTGATTGTCCATAGTGTTTGCTATAGATCGTTGGATCCTTGTGGATTTTGATATTCGATAACGTTTGTTTAAGAGCTCTGTTATTTCATTCAGTAGCAAGGATATCGATACGATCTGATCGTGGTCCCGGTGTTAAGTTTTCGCGTCTAAACTGGATATCAAATTAAAAGCTTTTAGATTAGGGATCCTGCTACTTGGGGTATTGCCTTTGCCCTTGCATTGCTCCGTTATTAATTGATGCAACCTTTGCTTCGAGATATTATGCTTGATCCTTTGAGAGCTTTTGGATCCTTTGCCGTTAGCAGTAGTGGAGACAGGTTATGTATGTAGGTGTTTTTAAAAGTGGTAAATATGAGTACTGCCGACTCGCAGAAAGCTATCGTGATGAAAACGGTAAGGTGAAGACTAGGATCATTAAGAACTTCGGGCGCGTGGATAAATTGATCGTCAATGATCCAGAGGCTGTGGAAAAGCTAAAGCAGCAGTACGGTGGTTCTCGTGAGGATAAGGTTGAAGCCCGTGGTAAGAATAGAGCTGAGGAGTTAAGCCAACACCTTAAGAACAAACCTCTTTTAAACCTTGATGCATATCCCTGCCTAAACTACGGACATTGGGTATTGAAAGCCTTGTGGAAGAGATTGGGATTAGACCGTAAGCTTCCTTACCTACAGAGCACTAAGACTAAGATCCAATTTGATTTGAATGAGGTTATTTCATTCCTCACCTTCTCCAAGGTACTCGACCCTCATTCCGTGCGTAGAACCTTTGCTGACAAAGACTTCTACATTGGCGCTCCTATGCAGAATATTAGCCTTAACAATTGCTATGACACCTTATCGGTTCTAAGAGAGCACAAGGACAGCATTTTTAAGGGCATTAACGCTAGATTAGATGAGTACTACGGCAAGGAACGCTCACTATTACTTTTCTATGATGTAACCAACACCTACCTTGAATCTCCCATGAGTGATGAGGAATGGTTGTACAAGCAGGTAGATTATTACGAAAACCGCTTAGCCATCCTGCTTGAGGCCAGAGATAACGGTGAGATTGATAAGAGTCAATTTGATGAAAAGGATCAATTTATCGGAGAATATGATTTTCTCCCACCAGCAGTGATCCAAAGGGTTGAGGAGCTCAAAATTGAGTACCTTTGCATGCGCGGACCATCAAAGGAGCATCGCTACGACTTACCCATAGTATCGATAGCCTTAATCATGGATAGAAATGGCTTTCCTATAGACTTCGAGGTCTATTCTGGTAATGCCTCAGAATTTAAAACCATGAAGCAATCCATCGAAGGCTTGAAGAAGAAATACCATGCCAAGGAAACTATCGTTGTCGCCGACAGAGGCTTAAATTCAGCATCTAATCTGCAAATGCTACAGGACGAAAAGCTAGGCTATCTCATGGCGCAAAAGGTAACCTCCTTGCCCAAGGGAATTGAAGAGCAAATGCTTAAGCTTGAGGAATACATCCCCATCAATGAAAAGCATCCTGAGCTTGGTAAATATCGCATTATCAAGGACTTTAAAAAGACCATTCCTGGTAGCAAGGATGTGCAGGAATGTACTCTCGTTCTTACCTACAGCGAAGAGCGCCGTAAGCGAGATGAATGCCTGCTTGATAAACAGGTAGAAAAGGTACGCAAGAAAGCCAGTATCAAAGCCAAAATTGCCCCTTCCTCCACCAGTGGTGCTGAGATTGCTCAGGTTGAAGAAGGTCAGAGCAAGACTGCGACTATCATCGGTGTTGACGATGATGCTGTAGCCAAGAGACGCAAGCATTGTGGCTATGCCGCCATGGTTTATAAAAGCGCTCCAGTAGAGGATGGAAAGACAAGCTCCAATACCATCACCGACGATGCTATTGCCTCCGTCTATCACCAGTTAACTGCCATCGAAGAATGCTTCCGCATCATGAAGAGCAATCTAGGCTTGCGTCCGATGTTTGTGTGGCAATCCGATCACATTCGTGGTCACGTTACTATTTGTGTGTTGGCATTGCTACTCATCAAGATGCTACAAAAGGATGTCAATGAACAACTTGAGGGCGATGAAGTCAGCATTGATGATTTATGCGCCGCGCTTGATGATGCCAATGTGATGTTTATGAAGCCTTCTGTGCGCGAATGTCTCTTTATTCCGCAGATGTCACGTACCCAGAATGTACGTCGCGATCACGTTACCCTCTGCGATGAGGATTTATTAGAGAAGATCTCATCTAAGAGCTTTGTACCAAAGGAAAGCCTCATCAGCCGTTGCATGAGAGCAGTCAACCTAACCCCGATCAAGGGGATCATGAATCGCCCTGAGCTTGCTCATTGTCTTAAGACCAGATTCGACTCTGACGAGGAGGTCGTATCACCGATCCTATTGAAGTTGCTCTATCCTAATCTGTGTATTACCATCCCACAAAAATAAAATAGCCGCCAGCCCTTGAGCGATCAGGGAATGCTACAAACTATACCGCTAAAGTTAGGCATTAAAGCCCTATTTAGTAGGGCTTTTTAAGTCTTTGCGATATTTTTTTAAATCTGCAATAAAGGCATCGCAGGCGAGCTCATCAAAAAAGCGATCACCATGTTTGCGCCAGAAATTGGCCATAGCAAAAGACATTTTTTTAATCACAGCATCTTCAGCTAACGTTTCCTTGAGCAATTCTTCAGTTGTTTGGGTTTTATGAGCTTCAAATAAATCACCAGTGCCGTCTTGATCACTTTCTCGCTTAAGTTTGATAGCCAATTCCTTTAACTTGTTTCCTAGTGCTCTAGGGCTATTAGCATTCTTTGCTATCAATTTACGAAAGGCACGGAGAGCATTATTATTTTGTTCTGTTTCAAACAGATCATCTGCATACAGTTCAAAATCTTTTAAAGGATAGCCTTGGCCCTGAAAGATCACCGCTTGGGTGGTGACCTTGGAAATTAATCCTCTTATATCGTAACCATCTTTAACATTGCTTAAATTCACCATAGCAGGAGCTGCAATAATTAAGGCGTTTAAAAGCACTCGGTTATCATCTTCTGGTTCTTCCGTTGCTATAGCGGTTAAATTCTCATCGTTGTAAGCCTTTTGAAAAATAGCCACCAGAAGTCTAGAATTTGCCACCGTTGTAGGATTGCCAGATTTTGAAAGCAAATTGCTTTGCTCAGAGATAGGCATAGAGTGAATAAACTTAAGTGTATAGTCCTTTGATGGCTTACCGTTGGCTTTCAGATCTATTTCCTCTAAATTTATACGATTGCTGTCATTTGCAGCCTGTTCCGATAAGCTCATCTGCATCTGGCTTTGAGTGTTAGATTTATAGCCAATATCTGCGGTTATATCTTTAGGTTGCATAACACGAACTAACACGGGATTTTTCATCTTAGCAATGACATTAGGATCTATGCCATGCTCATCATCGTCCATGAAATCCCTTTTGTATTGTTCGATATTGTTACCAAAATTGCTATAAACCGTATTATTTTGCAGATTGTATGCGTATTGAATACCAGCTAAACGTCCATTACCTGCAATAGCTCGCTTTTTGGAAGGATCACTACTGTAGTATTTTTCATTTGTCTGACCGTCTTCACGGTTAGATGTTAAAACATCATCAGCTTCAACTACTGCATACTGTACTTGGTACTTTGTATGATCATTTGCGACCATTTTGGTAACTCTACCTAAGCATTTGGGAGAGTAAGAACCGTAGGAGATCACGGGCGCACCGTTAGCGATGCTCTTAGATGATGAAAGCATATCGTAATCTAAGTTTTCTGCAATATCCCTAATCTGCTGCTGAATGGCTTTTGATGTTCTGATACTCCTTTGAACAATCAAGCCCTTATCAATCTCACTAGGCAAGGATAAATCAAGCGTTTTGTCCGTTTTATTCTGCACTTTTGCTGTAATTTGATTTGTAGTTCCCTGAGCAGTATCTGGCTGGGCATTTTGCTTAGTAGCCTTCTGTTCTTTGAACTTATTTTCAAATCCCTTGAGACTATTACCTGTTATAGATTGAGGCATTGATCCTCCTATAATTTTGTAGTGTTGGATTTTTTAAATTCCAAACTTAACGC
>CAVHVI010000176.1:0-4167 GCA_963639245.1 Bacteroidaceae bacterium | reverse complement strand
GGCAACAGGGCACAAATTCACTAGCTATAGCTAGTGAATTTGTGCCCTGTTGCCATCGCCGCGACCTCGGTGCTCACTATTCTGCTGTTTTCCACCCATATACGACCCTTAATGCCACCACCATACTTACTGTAAACACGCATATACCATCTGCCTCATATTTCCCCTCTAACTGACTAATTACAGGATCATCAGCCTCCTCTGTATATGACGAAGCACTCCTATAGATAAACTTAAGTAGCCGCTATATAACGTAAGTAACGCTCAATAGCGGCTAGCTGTTGTATTAAGCCTCAGACTCCTGATTTAGCTTCTTGTTAAGCTCGCGGAGCATCTTCGCATTTTCTCTGCTTTCTCGCAGAGAACGTCCTTTAAGTTCAATGACGTAACTGTTATTTTTCAGGCGATCCATAATCGCATCAGAGTGATAGCTACCTCCTATGTAGTTATACCAGTCATCGAACCTGCGCTGACTTGCAATGATGAGGGATCCATAATTCTCACGCTCTTCAAGGAAGCTCAAAAAATCATCCTTCAAAGCATCAGACATTGGTGTCATTGCAAAATCATCAATGATGATTAATTTGCGGTTTTGTAACCTTGATCTAAACTGAGCAGATTGGTTATCGGCACGCTCTTTGTTCATGCGTTCGCATAACTGAGCCGTGCGCCAGTACCAAGTAGTAAAGCCGTGACTAATAGCTTCCTTTCCTAAAGCCTTAGCAAGCCAGCTCTTACCGCAACCAGTCTTTCCGGTAATGATCACATTGAGGTGAGGTTCCACCTCAAGCCAATTGCAGGTTGCTAGATCTTTAACCAAGCCTTCATTAAGTCCACGTGATGACTCAAAGGTTATCTTATCGATAGTAGCCATAACATCATTGATACCAGACTCCTTGAGCATCCTCTGGAAGCGCTTGTTCTTGCGGGAGATAAGCTCTGCCTTAAGGGCTGCATCAACACGTACAATCGTGCCTTGAGTTGCTAGTGATGGATCTTGTTCCTGCTTGATAATTTCCTCATAGAAAGCAGGCAATCTCAGTTGATGACAGGCATCTGCAATTGCTTGCATGATCTTGTCATCATCGCGTTTAATGCTACTGCTCATTATTCTTCTCCTTATTCTCAGACTGGTAGTACTCTTGACCACGAACATCATCAGCAGGCGCATCAGCAAGCTTTAGATCACTAGGGGTTTGTTGATCTTTAGCAGTAGCAGTTTTATGAGTACTGTCATAGATATCAAAATCCTTGATGATGTTGCGATAGGTGATCTCCGCGTGATTGAGAGCCTTAGAGCACAGCTTGTCTAAGGTTTCATTGTCATAGCGTGTAAAACGATTCAAGAAGCTACGTAGATGCTTTTTAGCCTGTGAATTTGCTTGCTTGGCAATGATCTCCATGAGCTTGCGTACGCTGTCAGGACGGTCCTTTGATATATGCTCAACAAGCTCCTTACGATCCATGAGCAAAGGTTGCGCATACTCTGGCAAATCCTCCTTGCGCATAGGCTCATCACCACTCCCACGCTTTCTGAGCGCCTTCGTGCAGATCTCCTCATTGTTACTCGCATCGTAGATGGTCAAGGTGTTTTCCATGCTATTGATAGCGATTTTGACCATCTTGCCTGCATAGCCCCATTTAACGCCATAGCGCAGGTTATCAATGCGGATCTGATTGGTTTTAAGGACCTTACGGGAGATAAAGTACACCCCTTCCTTAAACTCAATGCTAGGGACAGGAAGCAGGCAGTTCTGCTCGCGTTGCTCGTATCTTTCCTGTCGTGTTAAGCCGATGCTATCATTTGTAATAGGGCTAGCGTTGAGCTTTGTTAGGTATGGTTCAATGGCTTTATTAATCTCTTTGATACTAAAGAATTTGCGCTTGTTTAGCTCTTTGAGAATAAAGTCTTGAACGATATCAACACATTTTTCAGCCAAACCCTTGTAAGTTGGTTCATAAGGAGGGACTGCTATGGGTGCTGTGCCATAGTGTTCACAGAAATTGATAAACTCGGGGGCGAGTATGGGATCAATTCTGTCAGCCTTATGAACCAATGGCGTGCTGTTATCAAGCCACAGCTCATCAGTTACGCCGCCAAAGAACTTAAACATCTCTGCAATGCCACTAAACCACGCATTACGCTTCTGGTTCTCTGTTGCCATGCAGAAAATCAGACCTGAGCATCCAAGTACTCCCACAAAAATCTGTGCAGTTAAGTTCTTATTGCTCTTAGGATCATGATATTTGACGCCGTCGCCACTGTAGTCAATCATGGCAACCTCAGCAGGACCAAAGCTATTATGGATGTGGATCTCCTCATGCTCTGGCTTGTATTTCTCCTCGTTCTCCTTATATTTGCGGAAAAAGTGAGAGCGGCTCATTGCTGCTAAGCCACGAGCCTCCTCTTTGTATTTTTCATAGCTTGCTTGGGTAGTAAGCTTGGCGCTTAAACATTCAGCAACAAAGATCTCCCATTCAGGCTCATAAAGCGCAGATGCGCTTTTGTGCTTGAACAACAGATCATGTATATCCCAATCGTTAAGATCTTTGACCATCTGATATGTCAAACCTAGTGCGATGAATTTTTTGATCCATCCCTGTAAAGTGGACTTCTTCATGCCCACCTGTACGGAAATTTGAGACAAGGACATGCCTTTCGCGAGGTCGCGAAGGATCTCCTTTACCTTTTTAGTATCTATCATTAGATATAACTCCATGATTTCCCGAGCGAAATTGCTCGGCTAATAGCATACGCTTTTATGCTCAATCACTGGCATCAAAAATCGATGAGACTGGCATCCGAGTTTTATGGGATCGAAGCCAGCGCTCGAAGCCAGTAAAAATCAGGAGTACGAGGGGATGAGATCACTGTATGGCCACTTTGGACCAGTGTATGAGTTGATGAAATTGGTGTATTAAACCTAGAGATCGCTGTACGAAAGCGCGGAATGAGTGTACGAAAGTAAGGAATAAGTGTACGAATGTGAGATGAGCGTACGATTTTTATGGACTACTGTACGAAAACATGAGATTTTCTAAAATGTTAAAAGCCACGTACGATATTTTGAGATCGCCGTATGTCTTTTTTGGAACTACTGTACGCGATTATGAGATTTTTACTCCGCTCTGATGCCATACGAGCATGAGATCACTGTACGAAAATATGGGATTTTCTGTACGAAATTCATGGGATAATACATTTACATACGTAAGCCCCCTAAACCCTAGGTGCACCTAATTTTCTGATCGCCGACAATATCTCCATCGAAAAAATTGGATGGAGATACCCCCATGACAGATAGACAACGCAGATCTAAAAAATTTAAGAACCTAGACTGGACTGCAGTCTATGCAGACTTTCAAAGTAAGAACTGTAGTTTTGCCATTTACTACACTGATCACTTTAAGAACTTCTGTATTACTTGGGGGCTCTGTGATGTATTCCCTGGAAGGTCTACTTTTTACCGACATTTCAAAAAGATTCATAGCCAATTAGGATCGCTCTCAGAGAATGAAACTTCTGCTCCGGCACAGGAGTCCGCGTGTTCTGCTACCGAGAATGATTCTACCCATGAGGAAGAGGTTCACGGTACTACTTCCTCTGACACTGATTTATCACAGGTAGCTGTCTTTGACTTAGAGAAACTGGTAGCTACTGCCGCGGCCTTAGCTCCAGCCTCGCCTCATCTATTCTCAGGAGATCAGCCTTCAGGACTGTCGCAGCTTAACATCGAATGGGCAGGAATGCGGTTCTCTTACTCCTGCCTAGATCCAGGACGAAGCCTAGCCTTATTACTGTACCGTCTTAAGGAATTAGAGGAGGAAGCTCGTCATGCATATTGATTTTAGCCAAGGGAAGGTCTCATTAGTGTTGGTAAGGTCTGACATGCGTTCAGGCTTTGATAGGCTTGCAGGTATTGCAGCTCAATTTTTAGGGATAGATGTAATGAAAGGGAATGACTGGGTGGTGTTCGTTTCTAAGAGCGGGCATATGGTCAAAATCATCCATGCAGATGAGAAGGGCTCGTTGCTTATTTCAAGGAAGCTGCATCAAGGTACCTACCAAACCTTGATGTCAAAAATCACCGGCTCTGCGGTTAAGACGCTGTCCAAGGAGGAGCTAGAGCAGTACCTAGATGGGGCAAAAATTGAGGTTAAGAGGAC
>CAVHVI010000175.1:0-4189 GCA_963639245.1 Bacteroidaceae bacterium | reverse complement strand
CCCTAATTTAGTGCTAAAACTGCACCTTACATGGTCACGCCATCCTTCCAAATGACGATTTCATGGAAGCCTCTCTTCTCAGATACGGTCTTCATACCTGAAGCTACAGCGACGATATAGTCTAGTAGCTTATCAGAGAGCTCATCAAAGGTATCGCCTGATACGATGGAGCCTGCGTTAAAGTCAATCCAATTACCGCCCTTACGTGAGTAGAGATCGGAATTAGTGGAGATCTTAACTGTAGGTACTGCAGTTGCAAAAGGAGTACCACGACCGGTGGAGAAGAGAATAATATCCACACCAGCTGCAGCTAAGGCGGTGCAGGATACACCATCGTTACCAGGAGCCTGCAAGAGATTTAAACCATCAACCTTAATAGCATTGCCATAGGTAATAACACCAGATACCTCAGCAGAGCCGCCCTTTTGCACGCAGCCTAAGGACTTGTCCTCTAAGGTAGTGATACCACCTGCCTTGTTACCAGGAGATGGATTTTCTGATACCGTCTCGCCATGAGATTTGAAGTAATTCTTGAAATTATTGATGAGATCAACAGTTTCGCCAAATATACCTTCATTTTGAGCACGGTTCATCAAAAGCTGCTCAGCACCGAACATCTCCGGAACCTCAGTCATAACTGAGGTACCACCAGCACCTACCACCTTGTCACTTACGCGACCGATGAGTGGATTGGCAGTAATACCAGAGAGACCATCAGAGCCACCACACTTAAGACCAATGCGAAGCTTAGAGAGTGGTACAGTGGTACGACGGCACTGATCTGCCTGCACTAGCATCTCATCAATTAACTTGCAGCCTGCTTCATACTCATCAGTCTCATCCTGAGTATTTAAGAAATGAATACGCGGATCGCTAAGATCTAAGAACTGCTTGAAAACACCAATGTTATTGTTTTCACAGCCTAAACCTAAAATAAGCACGGAGCCTGCATTTTGATGACGAGATAAGGCAGCAAGCACTCTCTGAGTGGTTTCCTGATCCTCACCCATCTGTGAGCAACCAAAGGGATGAGTCAAAGCCATAACCTCCTCAACATGAGGGAAGTCCTTAAGCTTTGAGCGAGCATAATCCTCAAGCTCACGCGCAACATGGTTTACGCAAAATACGGTAGGAATGATCCACAGCTCATTGCGAATACCTACAGTGCCATTAGCACGTACGTAGCCTTCAAAGGTACGCTCTACCTTAGGAAGGGTAGCCTTAGGCTGCTTGTGATATTCATAATCCTTAAGACCTGATAGGTTGGTCTTAACGTTATGGCTGTGAACATGCTCACCTGCACTTATAGGACATGAGGCATGGCCAATAGGGAAACCATACTTAATAATGTCCTCACCCTCTGCAATATCACGCAGAGCAAATTTGTGACCGCGAGTAATATCGTCCTTTAAGGTAACTGAGCCCTTGGAGGTTTCAATTACATCGCCCTTTTTTAAATCACAAAGGGCGACAGCAACGATATCTGCGTCATGAATGACGACAGCCTGCATTAGACGTTCTCCATTACATCTTTCATAGTAGCGATGACGCCATCAGAGGTGATAGCGTGTAAGAGCTTGGCAGTTAAGGCACAAACATCAACATCGGATGAAAGATCACGGCCCCAAAGCTTGACATCAGATAGCACAGCCTTAACAGTTAGCTGAGCAGAGGCTTCGGTCTTCTGATAGAAGGACCAAGCCTTAGAGAGTACGGATACTGCATAAGCATCATCAACAAACTCACCGCTCTTGCCACCTGCACGGTTAACCTTAACAGGAACAGTGTCATTAGCATCCTTATAAAGCTCAATGAAGGCAGCTACAGCAAAGCAAAGCTTCTTAGGCAATACGCCCTTAGCACGAGCATCAAGCAAGGAAGGAATAACACGAGCATTCATCTTTGAGGTGCAGTTCATAAGGATAGATGCAAGCTGGTGATGCATAGAAGGATCAGAGAAACGATCCATAACGGCATCAGCAAACTCAGTCAACATGCCCTTATCAAGATTTACTGCAGGGATGATCTCATCATAGACGATGGAACGAGCAAAAGCACCAGTTACAGCATCAGACATCATCTGATCAACGACATCAAGACCTGCGAGGAAGGCTGCCGGAACATTTGAAGTGTGGGTACCATTTAAGATACGAACCTTACGCAAACGGTAAGGGGTGATGTCCTTTTCAACGACAACGTTTAAGCCGATCTTCTCAAAAGGAAGCATCTCCTTAACCTTCTCGTCGCCTTCAATGGCTAGGAAGTGGAAGATTTCACCGCAGGTCATAAGCTGATCGGTATAACCAAGCTTCTGCTCAAATTCCTGAGCAGTGGCAGTAGGATAGCCAGAAACCACACGGTCAACTAAGGTATTTAGGAACAAGCACTTGTTATTGACAAAGTCAACGAAGTCCTGACCTAGGTTCCAGTCAGCAGCATGCTTTAAAACGATTTCCTTAAGCTTAGAACCATTATCCTCAATAAGCTCACAAGGAAGAACGGTTAAGCCCTCACCTAGCTTATCAAAACGCTCCTTAAGCATAGCAGTAAGCTTTGCAGGGAAGGATGAAGGAGCCTGAGCACCTAAGCCCTCTTCCTGCACATAGACGATACCTGCCTCAGTGGTGTTAGAGAAGATAAACTCTACATCCTTAGAGCAAGCAGCCTCTTTAAGCTTAGCCCACTCTGCATCCTCATAAGGATTAAAACCACCAGCGATGGTATTGACGATATCGATCTCCTCGCTCTCCTTGCCGCCTGCAACGCCGTGCAAAATGGTGGTATAGAGGAAGTCCTGAGCAACAAGCTTAGGCATTACGCGTCCACGGGGAGTGGGCTGAACAACATAAATACGACCGTTGAAGAGGCCCTTGTTATTGAGCTTAAATAGCATCCAATCAAGGAAGCCTCTTAAGAAGTTGCCTTCGCCAAACTGAATGGCGCGTACAGGAAGATCTGATTTTAGTTCTGGTTTAGTCTTAAGGTTGAGTTCTGACATGCTTACTCCTTTTTTGAATGGCATGGCTTAATAATTCTTTAGCCGCTTATTGTATGACAGATTAAAACGCAAAAGATCAGTAGTACGCAAAATACGTAATACTGATCTCAAATGGTTCAGAATTTAGTCATTAACCTATTCATTAAAAATGCGCGACTCTCAATTAAATCTGAATACTAATTTAACACCAAGATCCCTAAGAATTAGGGATCCATACGACATTATTCGGGGAATTCTATTTCCACCTTAAGCATATCGGCGCCGTGCTCAGCAAAATCCTTAAAGGCCTGAGCAGCATCGTCAAACTTATAGGTGTTGGTCACAGCCTTACGTAAATTGACCTTGCCTGATTTCACTAGATCGATAAGATTTAGGAAGTCCTGCTTTAAGGCATTACGTGAGCCATAGACATTGAGCTCTTTCTTCTGCAATAAGGTGAAGTTGAAGTCAAGATTCTTCTTACCAACACCAATCAATACTACACGACCACCAAAGGCTGAAGCATCGATGGCATTTTGGAAGGTCTGAGGTAAGCCTACAGCTTCAATTGCAACATCAAAGCCCTTACCACCGGTTATCTCAAAGCATTTTTCAACGAAGGTCTTACCATCGTTAAAGATACCGCCATCAAGACCAAAGCTCTCTACTGCATAGTCGATCTTCTTTTGCGCAACGTCAGCAATATATACCTTAGCACCGCAGGATTTTGCAGCAACGGCGGCCAAAGCACCGATGGTACCTGCACCAATTACTAAGACGTTATCACCCTCTTTAACCTTACCGCGAGTTACAGCACCATGATAGGAGATGCAGAAAGGCTCAATGGCAGCTAATTCATCAGGAGCTAAGCCCTTACCATCATAGATACGCTCAAAAGGCATGGTAATGTACTCAGAGAATGCACCATCACGCTGTGCACCTAAGGTTTCATTATGCTCACAGCAATTGACTAGACCGCGCTGGCAGGAATAGCACTTGCAGCAGTTAAAGTAAGGATTGCAGGTTACAACCATGCCTTCCTTTAAACCATACTTTGATGCATCTCCATTTAATTTTTCAATGCGAGCAGAGAACTCGTGTCCTGGGATACGAGGATATGAGGCATAAGCAAAGGTGCCTTTATAAGTACCTAAATCAGAGCCACAGATACCACCACGTAAAACCTTTAATAAAGCTTCACCAGCCTTAGGC
>CAVHVI010000174.1:0-4303 GCA_963639245.1 Bacteroidaceae bacterium | reverse complement strand
CCTCTAAATTATCTAAATTACGATTTTTTAGCCTTTGTTAAAAAATATCAGTTGACCTTTTTGTAATTTTGTATATCCTATACATTATTCTTTAATTGAATAGCGGAGCAGCTATGATTTATCCCTTTGAAAGAGTTCCTCTACCTGATATCAGCGGTTTTATTCAGCCACGTAATGGTGTACGTTATCTTTTTGCTTATGTAGGTCCTAGAAGAGTAACCAAGAGCGGTAAGACTACTCATCCTCTAGCAAAGCTTATTGGTCGTATCGAGACCAACGCCGAAGGTGTAGATGAGCTAATGCCCAATGAGAACTATTTCAAGGTAATGGGGATAGAAAAGCCTGAAATCGCTGTAGCTGAAGGTGCCGGCCGTAAGCCTGCTGTTAGAGATACCTCTCACAAAGAACAAAAGAAGGGCGCAGAGCGTTCATTTGGCTATGGATTTGTAGCATCCAACATCCTTGCTGAAACTGGTGCCATCACTTGCCTTGAAAAGGCCTTTGGAAAAGATGATGCCCAGAAGATTTCAGCCATAGCTTGCTACCTATGTGAAGGTAATCATTCATCCTTTGCTGACTTAAGCGATTTCATCAAAGAAAACACGATTATTTGCAACTCTTCCACCACCTTTGACAGACGTCGTGCTGGCGAGTTTTTAGTACAGCTTAGCTCCGAAAAACGCAATGATTTCTTTACCAATTGGATAGATTGGCATAAGAAAGATGTTAACCACATTTTCTATGACGTTACCTCATTCTCCACCTACTCAGGACAGATCCAAAGAGCAGAGTATGGCTACAACCATGATGAAGAGGAGCTAAGACAAGTAAATCAAGGACTTTTCTGCTCTCGCGAGACTCAGTTGCCCATGTACATGTGCTGCTATGAAGGATCATTAAATGATGCTCAGAACTTCACGTACGCGCTACAGCAGGCTAAGGATCAGCATCTCTTTAAGAGTGACAAGAAGCTCACCATTGTGATGGATGGAGGCTTCTCAAGACAGAACTTCAACTGGGCTCATATGGAGGGCTACAACCTTATCGCCGGCGTATCCCCACGTCGTCTCAAAGCGGTAAGAGAGCAGTATCTAGCATGGGCGCGCTCCCTCAAGCTTGATGACTTCTCCAAGGAGTTTGGCGTCAATGATTCCCTGTATATATCACATCGCGAGCCGATCACATTAGCTGGCGTGGAAGGGGAACTCGTGATGTATATTGATTTAACTAGTCAAGCCGATCGCAAGAAGACCGATCACAGCTTAAAGATAAAGAAGGAAACTGAACTTAAATCGCTTTCCCACTGGCCTGGTAAAGACTTTGATAACTGGGCTAAGTCATTTGAACCTTATTTCACTGTTACTCGTGCCAAGGGCCCTAAAGGCTTTACCTATGAGGAAAATACTGAAGGACAAATGATCAGCAACGCTTTGTGTGGAGCCCTAACCTTATTCACCACCTGCGCGGACATGACCGATCGGGAAGTTTTGGAAGATTATCTTTCAAAGGGATCCGTGGAAAATTGCTTTGATACCAGCAAGAACGGCTTATGCGATCAGCAACTCTATATTAATGGTGATGCGCAGATCAAAGGTAAGATGTTTGCCATGTTTATTGCGCTGATTCTCCGTCGTAGCCTTAGCAATCGTCTTAAAGATTGGATGGGAGAGAACGATTTCACCTTCTACGATGTAATTAAGGAGCTAAAACAAATCCGTTATACGAAAATGAGCAATGGCCAGTGGGCATCTAATGAAGCCCTTACTAAAACTCAACAGGAGATCATTGACGCGCTAGCTCTTAACTGCTTTAAAAAAGAGGAAATGACAGCTCACCCTAAAGTTCGTAAAAACGCTAAACAGAGAGCGTAGAGCCTACTACATTGAGGCTGAGGCGAATTTAGATAAAAGCTATAGATCCTTCTAGGAGCACCACAAGAAGGATCTATCCCTCATCATAAAATCTTATTCAAATCCTGCCCCATAGCCGGACAGTAATCGTGATCTAAGGTCTGATCCATTGATAGCGAAGGCATATATTCAATAGGACGACCAACAGATCGTGCCGGCACTCCGGCGACGGTGGTGTGAGGAGGAACCTCATCTAATACCACTGAGCCTGCGCCAATCTTCGCGCCCTCTCCTATTCTGATATTGCCTAAAACCTTAGCTCCGGCGCCGATCATGACACCTCGACCAACCTTAGGATGACGATCACCTGATACCTTACCAGTACCACCTAAGGTTACTCCATGAAGCATGGAAACCATATCACCCACAACCGCAGTCTCACCGATCACAATGCCTAAGGCATGATCGAGCATGATCCCTCGTCCAATTCTAGCCCCCGGATGAATATCCACACCAAAGGTATCGGAAATTGCACATTGTACATAGCGAGCCAAAGGTTTTCTGCCCTGAAGCCACAGCCAGTGTGATACACGCCAGATCTCAAGCACTCTTGGTCCCTTTAAAAATAAAAAGGGTACTACCACCGAATCAGCAGATGCCGGATCACGCGCGATCACTGCGCGCATATCGCAGGCTGCCGCCTCGAGTAGATCTGGGCATGAGGAATAAGCCTCCATACACATGCGATAGAGCTCATCATGACCAACGATGGCATTAGAGAGGGAATAGGAACACACGCGCGCTAAGGCTTGATCAAAGCCTGAGGAATTAAGAATAGATTTTTCAAGAGCCACTCTTAAAAGTGGCTCCTCTTTGGCAATCTTTGTTGCCTCTTCTTTTAGCTCTTTCCAGTAAAGATCAGATATAGGTGTATCCTGATGCATATGAAGAGATCCTTTTTTCATGATCTCTTCTTTATCTGCAAGAGACCAAATTTTTAGCTTGCAAGATCCTCTTTTAAATCTTCAACGAAGATCATTCCATCCTGCTGAACCTCAGGAGTATCAGGCTCCATATGAAGCGAGATATCAGCCTCTGGGAAGATAGCACGAATTGCATTCTCAACACTATCGGCAACACTGTGGGCTTCAGCTAGAGTCAAGACAGGATCAAGCACAATATGACATTGAATATAATACTCAGGGCCTGCGCTACGGGTCTTAAGATCATGTAATGATTTTACCCCATTAGTCTTTAATACGGCCATCATAATTGCCTGATTCTCACGCACGCTCAGTGATTTATCCACTAAGGTACCGGCAGCCTCAACGCCAATGACATAGGCACCATGCAAAATAAACAAGCCAATTAAGATAGCAAAAAAGCCATCAGCCCAGAGATATCCTAAATAGCTTAAGAGCAAGGCACCAATCACGCCGATATTAAGGCCCATATCAGAGATGTAATGGAAGCGATCGGCTTTAATTAGCTCATTACCAGTCTTGCGGCATACATAGCTTTGGAAGGCCACTAACAGCAAAGCTGCAACTATAGTGCCGCAGGCTACAGCTAATGCCAAAGGAGCATTTTCAATAGCCTGAGGATTTCTAAAGCGATCGATACCGTGAATTACTAGCAATACAGCAGAGCCGCCCATAAAGGCAGACTGTGCCAAGGAGGCTAGTGACTGCGCCTTATAGTGTCCAAAACGGTGTTCAACATCAGGTGCCTTCATGGAATAACGCAATACAAAGAGATTCAGCACTGATGCTAGTGAATCAAACAGTGAATCGGTAAATGACGCAAACATCGATGATGATGAGGACATAAACCACACTATGAGCTTTAGCAATACGAAGGATGCGCCGGTAATAACTGAGGCAGTTCCGGCCATCATCACAAGCTTGCGGTACGAGCTAAGAGAGCTGTTATCGTTAACAGCCTTTACGCTTGCATCAACACAATTGTTATTTAATGACATAAAACTATTTTCCTTAGGGAGAATTACCGACCGAACAGAGGTCGTACTTGGTCAAATAAGGATGAAGACTTATAGCTACTAACAAGAATTTCTATTTCATCCTCATCTATAAGTGTAATGACATTTTTGCAGTTGACCAACGCTAATTTTGTTTATTTTTCAATAAGTTAAGTTATCATTAGCTAATTAGCATAAACTTACTATACGCATTTTTAGTAGCAACTGCCTGAAAATTCGAGAATTTTTAGCGAATAGTTAGGAATGGCTTATTTACGCCGTTTGCGTAGGCTTACTAAAAAAATTTTTGCTCAATGTGGCATTGATGCTTGGTATTTACTGCAAGCAACTGCAGAAATTTCTATAATCAAAAGGACAACAGAGATGAAAATGTATGCATAAAGCCATTCAAAAGATTATGAGGGTCTTTTTTTATTGGCCCTTCCGTCTGACAACTAACTGCTCACCTGTGCCC
>CAVHVI010000173.1:0-4410 GCA_963639245.1 Bacteroidaceae bacterium | reverse complement strand
AATGCTATCAGTATTAAGAGGATTTAAATGGATATTAAAGAATTAAGTAGCATTCGTTTCCTAAAGTCAGAATTCCCCGATATTACTTCAGCTCAAATAGATAGCGTTATTGATGCTTTTTCACGTCTTAAGGAAAAGCTTGTTGAGGCTGAAAATGCTAAAAAAGCTAAGAGAGAGAATCTAGTCAAAGCTGTTGAAGCATTTGAAAATAACCTAGCTGAGCTAGGCCTGACCTTTAGCGATGCTGCGAAGTTCAAGCAGGAAGGTGGTGAGACTACTGTTCGTGAAAAGAAGGTTATCCCTCCTAAGTATGCCTACACTGATGAAAATGGTAATAGCTGCACCTGGACTGGACGTGGCAGAACTCCTGTGGCCTTTGCTAAGCTTCTTGAATCTGGCAGAAAGGCTGAAGAGTTTTTAATTGCCGATGAGCAATAATTAAAAGCTCTATTTGCGCTTATCAAAAGTTTAAAATTTAAGGGACGCAATAACGTCCCTTTATTTTTGAGCTTTTCTTAATATAAATTAAGCATTGGCAATTTCGTTATTAATGGCCTCAAGTGCTGCCACGGGATCGGGGGCCTGAGTAACCGGACGGCCAATTACCAAATAATCAGATCCAACTTTAATGGCATCGCTTGGAGTCATCACACGCTTTTGATCGCCTAAGGCGGCGCTAGCAGGACGAATACCTGGGGTTACACACATAAATTCCTTGCCGCAGATATTTTTAATCGCCTCAACCTCACGAGCAGATGACACCACGCCATCAAGTCCGCTTTCCTTGGCCAAGGCTGCAAGACGCTTTACCTGCTCTATAGGCTCAAGATCAAGGCCAATGCCAGATAGCTGAGATCTATCCATAGAGGTGAGCACAGTTACAGCAATAAGCTTAGGTCTGTGCTCAAATTTAGCTAGAGCCTCGGCTGCAGCCTTCATCATCACTGCCCCACCTGAGGCATGTACATTCACGAGCCACACGCCCAAACGCGCGGCAGCCTCACAGGCGCGAGATACAGTATTAGGGATATCATGGAATTTTAAATCGAGAAATACCCCAAAGCCCTGATCGCAAAGGGTACGAACAAAGCTAGGACCTGCGGTAGTAAAGAGCTCATTTCCTACCTTAAGCTTGCAAATATCCGGGGATACCTTCTTCACAAAAGAAAGCGCCTCATCGGCGCTGTTGTAATCAAGAGCAACGATCACCTTAGGATCAGTCATAATTAATCTCCGTCAATACCGGATTTAGGCTTTAAGGTCTCCCAACGACGACAGGATGGACACTGCCAAAACATCATTGAGGATTCAAAGCCACATTTACGGCAAACAAATCTAGGACTTTGTACAATCTGGGCATCAATCAAGGATTTAAGCTGCATCAAGGCCCCATTTTCGGTAGCATCAATATGATGACAGCGAAGCTCCATAAGAGCAGAAAAAAGTTTTAAATTGGGTTTATCATGCAGAAAGTTTAAGAGCATGGCCTCTGCATCATCTGCACCTGAGCCTAACTCCACGGTACGCACCAGCTCTGCCATGGCAGAGGCTGAATTGGTACGATGCACCAGATCCTCAAGTGCAAAGCGATAATTAGGATCTGCCTTATTTGCAAAGCAACGCTTAAGATAATCAAGGCACAAAAGACCACTTGATGGATCCTGAGTATAGGCCTCTTTAATAAAAGCTAAAGCATCGCTCAAGCGATTACGACGGATCATGATATCCGCAAGATTCAATCTTGCTCTTACGCCCTTGTTATCTGCATCTAAGGCCTTTTTAAAATAATCCTCGGCCTTTTCAGAATCTCCAGAGCTTAACTCTCGGGCTCCAAGCTCACACCAATAATCACTAAGTCTTGCTGCAATATCAGTTCCAAGCTCAGCCATAAACTGCGTGGCAATATCGATGGCAGCCTTATAATCGCCCTCGCGCTCATATACTCTTAAGAGCAATCTAGCACTCTCTGAGCGCTGACGTGGAATGGATATTAGCTGCAATAAGATCTCTTCTGCGCGATTGAAAACTCCGGCAGTCAAAAAATCCTTGGCAAGCTCTAAGCTTGCAAGCTCTCTTTCAGCCTCATCTAAGGAAGTGTCTGTGGTCATCTTCTCATGCAGGGCAATTGCCTTATCTGACTCACCGCGCTGACGTAAAAGATTACCAAGCGCCAGCCTTGTTTCAAAGGTAGGATCAGAGCTATTTAAATAATCAATAAACTTATCTACAGCTTTTTCTTGATTATTAGAGAAAAGGTACTCAACACCTCTTAAATAGGTGGAGTTATGAGAAGACTTTGAATTGAGCTTTTTGGAACGCACCGAAGCACGTCCCATATAGTAACCATAGGCAGCCGCAAGCGGCAATAATAAGAATAAAAGCTCAAACATATAAACTTAGTTTTGAGTTGATGCTTGAGCATGCTCAAGCTCTTTTACTGTACGTTTAAGCTCTGATTTTGCAGCTCTTGCCTGTCTCCAATACTTAAAGCTTAAGAAGAAGGATATATATAAACCAAGAATGAGACCGAACACTACTCCACAGGTAAGCACTGTACCTAAGGTCACATCAATTTTAACCACTAAAAAATCGAAGGTTACAACGGCATCATTAGCAGCACCTAATGCCAAACCGACACCAAAGAGCACCAATAGCAATAGGCCGTAGATCCATCTTTTTAGCATGTTATAACTCCGATTTCATCGTAGATCAGAAACTTATTGATCCGATCTTAACACACGCGGTGAAACTTTCACCGCCTATTTAATCAATTACTCGGAGCTCTTGGGAGTTGCGGGAAAATCTACACGCTCACGTAGCTCTACACCAGGTTTGAAGTGCACCACGCGACGACGGTTTAGAGATACCTGCTCACCAGTCTTAGGATTGTGCGCAATACGCGGCTCACGTACACGGATTTCAAAGCTACCAAAACCACGGATCTCAATTCTCTCGCCACAAGAAAGCGTATCAATCATGATCTCAAAAATTTCTCTGACAGCGCTATCAATCATCTTAGGATTGGTATGAGCGAATTTGTGTGACAGACGGTCAATAAGATCAGCTCGTGTCATAAAAAGTAATGCTCCCTATATGCCACTAATAAACTTACACGCCCTTTTCTAATTTCTTAAGCCCACGCATGGCAAAAAACACATGCTCTGCTACTAAATAAATTTAAGTAGCTATCTTAAAATAGGACGTAACTTACATTTGCATTGATTTTAAGCAACTTTTCACAAAACTGGCAAGACTTGTAATCTAAAATGTGCGTTAACGCTAGATTTTGGAGCTAAGTTCACGCTATTTGTCTAATCAATGTAGCTAAGTCTTGGGATGATTTGCAATGAGCGAGATAAAAAATAGAAATATAAGGGCCTTAGAACAATTCTATCCTAAATTTTGTCAGGAGGTCTTATCCCATGAAAGAGATCATGTGCACGACATCCAAATAATTGAGGGACAGGATGTTACCTTGCAGGTAGATGGTATGCAATTAACCTCAAGGCATGATCGTAAAAAAATCGCTCAATACCAATGTCGCGCTCTTGATTTTAACAAGGATATCCATGTATTTGGCTTAGGACTTGGAGATGAAATTAGGTTTATTTTGCAAAGGCTAAGTGATTTCAAAGAACCCAAGATAAAAATAATAGTGCATATCTTATGTCCTTGCCTTTTTTGCTCCCTACTTCATATTGATGATGAGCTTTATACCCTATTTAATCCTAGTGTTAGTTTTAGCTTAAATGAGTTTTTAGGAGATATTCCGCATAACAGCATCATCTCAATTAATGAGCTACGAATGGAGAGCAATTTTCAAAATGCGCTTAAGCAAAAACTTATAAATCATCTTGAAAAAAATTATGCTCAAGCCTTATTTGAGCGCACAGGTGGAGAGGCTATCAAAAAGCAATTAGCGCAAAATTCTCAGCTTTTAATTAAAGAGAAGCCCTTAAAACTAGCTCTTTTGCCTAAAATAGAAAAAGCCCTCATTTTGGCATCAGGACCATCTCTTGGAGAGAATATCTCAGCGATAAAACAAAAGATAAAAGAAGGCTACATCTTAATTGCAGCAGACACCGCCTTAGGCTTTCTTGAGGATCACCATATCTATCCTCAATATATAGTCACTATCGATGTAATGGTAGGTAAATTTGCTGGTGTAAAATTTTTAAAGCATATTCAATATTATAAAAATACCACCTTAATATATGCTCCATGGTCTGATAAAAGATTATGGCAAAATTTCTCAGGTCCAAAATTCTTTATATCATCAAAAAGATCAGATTCTATCTTACCCTTTTTAAAAGATAAAAAAGCAGATCCTCTGTGGTATTCAGGATCGGTGGCGCATGCGCAAATATCATTAGCGGTGGAATTAGGAGCTAAACTAATTGAGCTTTTAGG
>CAVHVI010000172.1:0-4457 GCA_963639245.1 Bacteroidaceae bacterium | reverse complement strand
CCGATGAGCTAAATGATGCGCACGGTGATGTGGTACGCATGATATCCTCCGTCACTTCCTCGATAAATCAGGAGCTTAAGGAAAGATTTCCTGAAGTGATCTTTAAAAAAGCAGACTCTCTTAGGCAGTCCTTTGACGATGTTTTTAATAAAACTCTGCGCCAATTTGTGTTTGTGATAGATGAGTGGGACAGCGTATTAAGGGAGCTTAAAGAGGATCAGGAGTCCATCAAAATCTATCTTGAATGGCTTAAGGTCTTGTTTAAGGACAAAGCCTATGTCGCCCTTGCCTATATGACCGGGATCCTGCCCATCAAAAAGTATGGGACTCAAAGTGCGTTGAATATGTTCAATGAGTACTCCATGCTCGATCCTTTGGCCTTTGCGCCATTTATAGGCTTTACTAAAGATGAGACCTTTGCTCTTTGTGAGGCTTTTAATACCGATAAATCCCAGATCGAAAATTGGTACGATGGCTATCAATTTAAGCACGCAGGACACATCTTTAACCCAAACTCAGTAGTTAAAGCCATTAAAAACCAAAGCATACAAAATTATTGGGGCAAGACTGATACCTTTGAGCTTTTACGTGACTTTATTAGCTTAAACTTTGATGGCCTACGCGACAGCATAGTAAAGCTGGTGGCAGGACAGAGCATAGCCATCGATATCAGTAGCTTTTCAAATGATATGACGAGCTTTAATAACCAAGACGATGTGCTCTGTCTTTTGGTGCATTTAGGCTATCTCTCCCTTGAAGTAAATCAGGATGACGTCTTTGCAGTTGAGCGCCAAAGCCTAGTGCATATTCCAAATCTTGAGATTAAAGAGGAGTTTTTAAAATCGCTTAAGGCCTGTGATAAGTTCCACGGCGTATTTGAACTTATTGCCAGATCGCGTAAGCTCTTAGATGATATCTTCAAGCTTAATTGCCAAGCAGTAGCCAAAGCCTTTGACAAGGCTCACTCTGAGCACAGCTCTATCCTAAAATACAACGATGAGAATTCCCTAGCCTGCGTGGTAGCCTTATCACTTTTATACTGCACCGCCGATCTCTATAGCGTCAAAAGAGAGCTTCCTGCTGGAAAAGGCTTTGCAGATCTTATCTATCTTCCTAAAAATAAGCTTAAAAGCAAACCTCAAATACCGGCTCTCTTAATTGAGCTTAAATATGATAAATCCGCAGCCTCTGCCTTAAGCCAGATTCATGAAAAACGCTATACGGACTTCTTTGATGGCTTTAAAGGAGAGGTTTTGCTAGTTGGCATCAACTATGACAAACAAAGCAAGGAGCATGAGTGTCTTATTGAAGGGATGAAGCTCTAAATCCTCATCCTTATCAAAGCTTAACAATGCTTAACTATACTTACATAAGGGCTTATCTAGGCTTTAATTCCTAATAGCTTTTCAGCTCTTAACTTTTCCTCATCACTTGGTGATTTGGTATCCTTAAGAGTATAGGGGATCCCAAGCTGCTCCCACTTAAACATGCCAAAGCTATGATAAGGAAGCACCTCCACACGCTTGATATTATTAAATTTTTTTAGGTATTCACCAAGCTTTGTTAACGATTGCTCATCATCATTTACCCCAGGCACTAACACGTGTCTTATCCACATCGCCTTACCTATGGCATTTAAATGCTCGGCACAAGCTAAAATATTTTTATTAGTATGCCCAGTAAGAGCTTTATGCGCGGCATCATCTATATGCTTGATATCAAGCATCACGAGATCAGTTACCTTCATAAGCTCATCAAAGCTTTCAAGATATTGAGCATCGTCCTCAAAGGGGCCTGCGGAGGTATCTAAGCAGGTATTAACGCCCTCTGCTTTTAAAAGAGTAAATAACTCCTTTAAAAAATCAAACTGTAACAGCGCCTCACCCCCTGATACAGTGACGCCACCTTCTGTACCCCAGTAGTTTTTATAGCGTAAGGCCTTTTTGACAATATCCTTAGCCTCCCAAAGCTCTCCTGCATTAACCTTCCACGAATCTGGATTGTGGCAGTAGCGGCAACGCATACGGCAGCCTTGAAAGAACACCACGAAACGTACCCCTGGACCATCAACTGATCCGAAGGTTTCAAAGGAATGTATATGACCTTGCATAGTCCCTACCCTATAAAAATTCTAGGTGCAAAAAGGCCGGGAATAGCCCCGGCCAAACATTATAGCTTTAAGGAAAGATTACAACTCTTTGTGGCAGGTTCTCTTGATAACATCAAGCTGCTGCTCACGGGTCAAGTCGATGAACTTCACAGCATAGCCAGAAACACGGATGGTGAAGTTTGCATACTCAGGCTTCTCAGGATGCTCCATAGCATCGATAAGCTTCTCAGTACCAAAGACGTTGACGTTTAGGTGGTGAGCGCCCTGAATGAAGTAACCATCAAGCACGTTAACCAAGTTCTGAGCACGCTCCTTATCATCGTGGCCCAAAGCATCAGGAGAGATGGTCTGGGTGTTAGAGATACCGTCTAAGGCATACTCATAAGGAAGCTTAGCTACAGAGTTTAAGGATGCAAGCAAGCCATTGGTCTCAGCACCGTATGAAGGGTTAGCGCCAGGAGATAGAGGCTCGCCAGCCTTACGACCATCAGGTAGAGAGCCGGTTGCCTTACCATAAACTACGTTTGAGGTAATGGTAAGAATAGAGGTAGTAGGCTCAGAGTCACGATAAGTGTGGTGCTTCTTGATCTTAGTTAAGAAGGAACGTAAGAGCTTAACTGCGATATCGTCAGCGCGATCATCATCGTTACCATAGCGCGGGAAGTCACCTTCAACCTCAAAGTCGGTAGCCAAGCCCTGCTCGTTACGAATAACCTTCACCTTGGCATACTTAACAGCAGACAAGGAGTCAACGCAGTGAGAGAAGCCTGCAATACCGGTAGCGAAGGTACGACGTACATCGGTGTCGATCAAGGCCATCTCAGCTGCCTCATAGTAGTACTTGTCGTGCATGTACTGAATGAGGTTTAGGACATTGACATAGATGTCAGCAAGCCAGTCGAGCATGACATCATACTTAGCGAGCAACTCTTTGTAATCTAAGTACTCAGAGGTGATAGGAGTATAGGCAGGACCAACCTGAACGAAGGTCTTCTCATCGATACCACCGTTAATTGCGTAAAGCATAGCCTTAGCAAGGTTAGCACGAGCACCGAAGAACTGCATTTCCTTACCAGTCTGAGTTGCAGATACGCAGCAGCAGATGGAGTAGTCATCACCCCAAACAGGACGCATCACATCGTCGTTCTCATACTGAATTGATGAGGAAACAACGCTGATGTGAGATGCATAGCGACGGAAGTTATCCGGTAGACGCTTAGAGTAGAGCACAGTTAAGTTAGGCTCAGGGGAAGGTCCCATGTTCTCTAAGGTGTGGAGGAAGCGGTAGTCATTCTTGGTAACCATGTGACGACCGTCCTGACCTAAGCCTGCAACTTCCAAGGTTGCCCATACAGGATCGCCTGAGAAGAGCTGGTTGTAGGAAGGAATACGGGCAAACTTAACCATACGAAGCTTCATGACCAACTGATCGATAAGCTCCTGAGCCTCAGACTCAGTTAAGGTGCCTTCCTTAATATCACGCTCAATATAGATGTCTAAGAAGGTAGACACACGGCCAACTGACATAGCAGCACCGTTTTGAGTCTTAATGGCAGCTAAGTAGCCAAAGTATAACCACTGTACGGCTTCACGAGCATTGTTTGCAGGTGCGGAAATATCAAAGCCGTAGGAGGCAGCCATAGCCTTCATGCCATTTAAGGCCTTGATCTGATCGGCAAGCTCTTCACGCTGACGGATGATATCGTCAGTCATAACGCCACAGCCGCAGTTTGCAAGATCTTCCTTCTTCTTAGCAATTAGGTGATCGATACCATAGAGGGCAACACGACGATAGTCGCCAACGATACGGCCACGACCATAGGTATCAGGAAGACCAGTGATGATCTTGTTCTTACGAGCAGCACGAATTTCAGGAGTGTAAACATCAAATACGCCCTGATTGTGAGTCTTGTGATACTCATTGAAGATCTTGTGGAATTTAGGATTAGGAGTATAGCCATAGTTGGTGCAGGCCTCTTCAGCCATCTTAATACCACCATATGGCATGAAAGCACGCTTCAAAGGCTTATCGGTCTGAAGACCAACAACCTTCTCAAGATCCTTCATGGAATCATCGATGTAGCCTGGGCCATAGGCAGTCAAGCCTGATACCACCTCAGTCTCCATATCGAGCACGCCACCTTGTGCACGCTCTTTCTTCTGCAATTCCTGTAGCTTATCCCAAAGCTTAGAGGTAGCTTCGGTAGGACCTGCTAAGAAAGACTCATCGCCATCAAATGCGGTGTAGTTGTGCTGAATAAAGTCTCTTACGTTGATATCATCCAGCCAGTGGGTGCCGCGGAAACCGCGCCATTGCTCTTTAGATTCCATGTCTTAACTCCGAGAG
>CAVHVI010000171.1:0-4457 GCA_963639245.1 Bacteroidaceae bacterium | reverse complement strand
GTGTTTGCATTATCTGGCGCTGAGGTTTCATCAGTAGATATAGTGCTCACCTTATTCTGATTGCTTTGTAATTTGAAGGATCCCCTGTCTCCATAGCCTTCACTAAGGAGTCTAGCTGCATTTGCATTGCTGTCCTAAAATCTACCTTGTAATCGATATAATCGAGATAACTAGTCTTGGTCTCAAGCTTTGAGGTGAGCTTTTTGATAAATTTGGTAAGGCCAACCTTGTTTACATAGCATCCAGCATCGGTGAGATCAAAATCCTCTTTTTTAAGCTCATGGCCATTAATAACGGCCATCACGGTCGAATCAACAATGATTGCGCGCCACTCTTCCATCAGATCACTTGCAAGCGTCGGATGCTTTTCTGAGTCCTTGTGCATGAAGCCAAAATAAGGATTTAAGCCTTTGATTTCAATCTTGGTATAAATTTCATAAAGCAGGATCGAGTATCCTAGGCTTAAGAGAGAATTAAACTCATCTCGAGGCGGTCGTCGAGAGCGTCCCTGAAAGAAAAAATCTTCATCGACGCATTTGCCAAGACCTGCAAAATAAGCCTTGGCGCCCATACCTTCACAGCCTATAAGCTCAAAGTTATCGCGAGCTCTTAAAGCCTGATATTCCATGTTTCTTAGCATTTTTCTTTCAGCACTGACATCTATACCTCTTTTTTCAGAATAGCGATATAGGACTACGTACTGATTATTAAGCTTTGCTGATACAAAATTCTTGGAGAGCTCAAGGGCGAATGGGGAATTATAAAGAGCACACTGAAGTCGCTGTCTAGCAGTATTTACATGGTTTGTTGATATAAGCCTTCCAAAATACTTGCCACCTTTTGAGAAATAGCACACCGTGATGCCACGTAGCAAAAACTCCTTCATGCACTGACTGGTTATTACGGCATCAGTGAGCAAGGTGACGCCTTCAAGCGTCTCAAGAGGAATAGAGGCAACCTCTTCATCCTCCTTGGTGATCACACATCGTCCGCCAGATTTGCCAAGCACCATTCCATAATCACTTACGTACAGAATACTCATAGGCCAATTCCCTCAACAGCCACAGATAGAAATCAATTCAAAATTACATACAACTTACCCTAATTGCTCCCATACCAATTGAGGTCTTAATTCCAACTCCACAAAGCTCACCATAGCTTAATAACATCTTAAGAAAGGAGGCTAGTGTTTTTGTTCCATTGATATTGATGACAATATTTCCTAAAAAAGACGGGATCTTGACCTTCTCAAGAGAAAAGAAGCTACTTCTTAGCTGATAGCCACTGATAAAGCTTCTTTTTATCAGCTCCTCTAAAATATCTTCATCTAAGATGCTTTCACTAGAGAGCGCCGCGTCATATTTAAGCATGATGCTTTGATAAATTAGACGAAGACTGGGGATATGCACATAACGACCCTCGCTTTTAAAGGAGGTTGGGGTCAAGAATTCTATTTTAAAGCGATGCTGCTCAGCGTCAGAATTAAAAAGATCGTTAAAGCTTTTGTAGGAGAATTCAGTTATTTCTTTCTTTTTAATCTCAATATCGATATTTTTCTTAGTAAGCTTAAAGAAGTTTAGCTTAGATAGATGATCCTGCCACATGATCTGCACGCAATCATCATTTAAGAAGGTTAAAATCCAATGCCAACCATCATCCTGTTTTTCAAGATGTTGGGTATAGCTATGAAGCTTAGATAGATGAAGCTCATCTACAAAACCTGCTTCATCCTCAGCTAATTTCTCCATGATCACACCGTGAAATAATGAAGACATTTGATAGGACAGATCGGCGCTTGGACTTAGTAAAAGATCAGCTTTTAAAGGCATATTTATCCTAAGTTTAGATAGCAACTCCCAACTAGCACTTTTTATGTTGCCATGCTATGGGAGCTATACAGTTTACTTTTTCAAACACTCATACAAGCCACTACCTTCTAATAGCGACAATTAAAAGCCTCATTAGAAGATAGCAAAAGCTCTATCTATTTAGACCAATCCACGATTTTAGTTTGTCCTCAAAGAATCTATCAGTCCAAACATTCCTATCATCGATCACCTCTATATTGTCCTCTAAGGCACGATCGAGAATATATCTTGGAGGTCTGTGATAGCTTACAAGGCACAGCTTAGTCTTTAAGCCAAACTTCTTACCTAGGGAATTAAGCTTATGGATAATATCCTGCTGCTTATGATCGTTTTGCCCCCAGCTGATAGTTTTCACTTCAATCACATGTAAAGTTCCCTTAAATAAGAACATTACGTCATACTCGTTTTTAACCCCTTCCTTGGTTAAAAGCTCAGCATTTTTGCAAACAGGACTTGCAGGGAATCTTTTAAGGATATTACATACGGTGTTATAGCAATGATCCTCTAACCAACCACCGCCTAAGAGCTTGCAGACATTATCCTCACATCTTGTAAGCTGGCAATGATTAGCAGGATCCTCACTTAATTCAATAAGCTTTTGATCGCTAAAATCCTTTAGCAGTTCTCTTAGAGTAGGTAATTCCTTGCCCTTAAACTTGACAGTATCACCGTTGTAATCGGTGTAGTTAAAGATAAGTCTGTTGATGAATTTGATGCATTGCTTCTTATTCTCGTTAGACAATGCGGAGACCTTCTTAGCAAAGGACTTGGATAATTCCTCAAAAGCATCATCGAGATCTGGAGTATTAAAGCTTACCTTGCGGGCTCCAAAATACTGCTCAAAGCTAATTTTCCCCTTGTAAGGAATAGCGGTCATTCCCTGTGCAGTATATTCAAGGATCTTATCTGAATTGATATCAACATAGATGGCGGTTACCTTGTCTGAAAATTCCTTCCAAGCACTATAGGCACCGATGCTGATTAGCTTGGTACCGCCGGTGAAATTTAAAATAGCCTTCTTTTCTTGAGAGACCAGCTTTTTAAGCTTGGTAGCAACCTTTGCTTGTACCTCATCGATGTTGTTATCATCATCAATCTTAATGATATCTGTTTGAGGATTAAACTTAACCGCCTCCGGCAAACCATTAATAAAGGTATCTATTTCACCTTCCATTTTTTTAGTTACAACTACCACTAGACGATCAGGCTTGTAGTGATCATCGTAGATTGGCAACAAATTAGGATCGGTTTGTCCTGAAATAATGACCATCATTACATCAAACATGTCTATACATCCTTCTTACAGAACCTTCATGACTTTAAATTCTTCAATTTTACAATGCATCTCATCCATGGTTGATGAGCTGAGTTCTTTTCCTCTATTTTCCTTGTTTATACAAATAGATAATGAGAAATATCTCGCACCTTTGTCACAAATATCTGCAGCCATTGCCATAGGGAGATTACCAATAACCTTGTCACCAGCATTTACAATCTGGGTATCTAAGTGATCTGAATATAGATCCACAGCTATTCCCTGCTGTTTAGCCCAAGCAATAGCACCAGGATGACGGGATACAAAAATAGTTGCCATACAAATCTCTATGTTTAAACCAGTATCAAAAAAGCCTAACTAACCTTTCTAGAGCAAGGAACTCTTGCTTGAGCCTCTAGTAAGCTATACTCCTAGCATAATGACTACAGTCACTATCGCCTTACCCTCATTATTTCCTCAACAAGGGAATAGGCCTATATACCACCTGATATGTACGCAGGAGAGGCGATTAAACTGCCTGTAGACACAATAATTAGAGCCAAGGCATCAACTGTACTATTGCCAGACAAAATTAAAATAACCTTATTGATCATGCTTTTATCCTCTCCTCTAAACCGCCACTGAGACTATATCAAAGCCATTTACCTCATCACCAAAGATATCACCTGCCATCTGACACATGTCATCACGAGGATTTACAGTAAAGCAAACATCATCAGGCAACTTGCTGAAAGTGTTGCTCAATGCCGATCTAGTAATTACAGTATAGGTAAATTTGCTAGCTACAGTACCGCCTTGACGCCAAGACTCACTTGTACGGATCTGCACCATAGCCTGAAGAAAGCAGTTGCATCTGCATTTTCTGCCATACACTCTGCAAGGAACAGGCAAAATGGCATCAAAGTCATCGTGGCTTTTTAGAAATTCCTTAATCTCCTTATTCATAGAAATAGGCAAATACACCTGATGAACCGGAATAGTTACATCAGACATGATGAGCATGCCATCTTTAGCCAAATTATCGGTATAGCTCTCAAGAAAATTTTTATACCATTTCTTTTGAGGATAACAATTTACCAACTCATTGATAAATTTAGAGGTCACGATTAGATCAAATTTTGTCTCCTCGTCGCATACAGGGAAACCATTGGATCTACCTACGGTGTAATTAAGGCCATCCAATTCAACCTCGAAATCGTAGTGCTCTGAGAGCTTTGCGATCACAGCCTCAAAGATTTGAGATGCATTAGCATTACCCTCAGCGTATGAGATGCAAATTTTAGGCATGTTTTTGCGTCTAATATTGGCTAAAA
>CAVHVI010000170.1:0-4475 GCA_963639245.1 Bacteroidaceae bacterium | reverse complement strand
GTTATGATAAGCCTTCCGTTCTTATTCCTCGCAAAGGTTCTTTGAATAACCTATTTTATGTAGAAACACCTTTCTGGAATGTAGACACTATTTTTTATACAGAGATTGATGAGAGTAAAGTTACTCCTAAGTATTTGTTTTATCTGTTACAGAAACAACATCTTGAGGAATTAAACACAGCAGGAGGAGTACCAAGTCTTACTCAGACTGTATTAAATCGAGTTAAGTTGTTATTACCTCCATTAGATGTACAAAGAAAAATCGTCAACGTTCTCGACAACTTTGATGCCATCTGCACGGATCTAAGAATAGGCCTCCCAGCCGAAATCGAAGCTCGTCAAAAACAATATGAATATTATCGAGATTTGCTCTTGACATTCGCTGAGACTGGAAGCACGCTCTCAGTCAGTCAGTCAGTCAGTCAGTCAGTCAGTCAGTCAGTCAGAGCTGAGCGCGATTAAGCTTATTCAGTATGTGTTTGGGTATGCTCCTGTAAGATTAGGTTTAATTGCTACCATTAGAAGGGGAGGCAATTTCCAGAAAAAGGATTTTGTAGCAACTGGTAAACCATGTATTCATTACGGCCAGATGTACACCCATTTTGGAGTACATGCTGACAGTGTTTTAACTTTCATTAACGAAGATGTATTTATGAAGTCTAAAACAGCAAAACACGGTGATATCGTTATGGCTGTGACCAGTGAAAATTTAGAGGATGTTTGCTCTTGTACCGCATGGTTAGGTAACGATGATATTGCCGTTAGTGGCCACACTGCAATCATTAGCCATGAGCAGGATGCAAAGTATTTATCGTACTTCTTCCATTCGTCTGCGTTCTTTAATCAGAAGAAGAAAATAGCTCACGGTACAAAAGTGATAGAGGTAACTCCTGATCATTTAAAAGATGTTGTGATCAATCTTCCTTCAATAGATGAGCAAGAGAAAATCGTGTCAATTCTTGACCGTTTTGATACCCTCTGCAACGACTTGTCGTCAGGTCTACCTGCTGAAATTGAGGCTAGACAAAAGCAGTACAAATATTACCGAGACAAGCTATTGAGCTTTAAAGAGTTAGAACAATAGGTAATAAGGTAAATAGATGCTATTGGAAGCGGATACCAATAAAGACCTAATAGCACCTTAGACTAAGGAGAATAGACAGATGCCGTATTTCAATATTGTTGCTGAGACATCTGAAAATACCGTTGTCACAGAATACGAGCCTGTTAAGAAACGCTCTGATAGTTATCAGAGTGAAGCTGATTTGGAGCAGGAGTTTATACGCATTCTTTGCGACCAAGGCTATGAGTATCTGTCTATTCATAATCAGGATGACTTAGTCTATAACCTAAGAAAAAAGCTCTCAGAGCTTAATGATTACCAGTTTTCAGACAAAGAATGGGAACTATTCTTTAAGAACGTACTAGCTAATCCTAATGAGCATATAGTCGAGAAAACACGCAAGATACAAGAGGACTATATCCAAGTCCTGACTAGGGATGATGGTAGCACTAAGAATATCACTCTCATCGACAAGCGTAATATTCATAATAACCGCCTACAGGTTATCAATCAGTACGAAAACGGCATCGAAGAAGGTGCTAAATACGATAACCGTTATGATGTCACCATATTAGTTAACGGTTTCCCTTTGGTACATATTGAGTTAAAGCGCCGTGGCGTTTCAATAAAGGAAGCCTTTAACCAGATCAACCGCTATCAGAGAGATTCCTTCTGGGCAGGATGTGGCCTTTATGAGTATGTACAGCTGTTTGTTATTTCAAACGGTACTAATACCAAGTATTACTCAAACAGCACTAGAAGCAATGCGGAAAAAGAGCACAAGAAGCAGGGCGCAAGCAAGACTAAATCAAGTAATAGCTTTGAATTTACCAGTTTCTGGGCAGATGCCAATAACCGAGTTATTCCTGACTTAATCGACTTTACTAAGACATTCTTTGCCAAGCATACCATCCTGAATATCCTTGCAAGATATTGCATCTTTACCTCAGAGAACATGCTGATGGTAATGCGCCCTTATCAAATTACCGCCACCGAGCGCATCCTAAACCGTATCGAGATTGCTAATAACTACAAGAAATATGGCAGTATCGAAGGTGGTGGCTTTATTTGGCACACCACTGGCTCAGGTAAGACCCTAACATCCTTTAAGACAGCAAGATTAGCCTCTAAGCTCCCTTATATCGATAAGGTGCTATTCGTGGTTGACCGTAAAGACTTAGATTACCAGACAATGAAGGAGTATGACCGCTTTGAAAAAGGGGCAGCTAACAGCAATACTTCAACTAAGGTATTAACTAGTCAGCTAGGTAACAAAGATGCCAAAATCATCATTACTACTATTCAGAAGCTTGCTACCTTCATTAAGAAGAATGCAGAGCATGAAGTCTATTCTAAGCATGTAGTTATTATCTTTGATGAGTGTCACCGCTCTCAGTTTGGTGATATGCACAGTGCCATTGTTAAGAAGTTTAAGAAGTATCACCTCTTTGGCTTTACAGGTACTCCAATCTTCTCAGTAAACTCCAGCAAGGCCAATGGCCATCAATTCTTTACCACTAGCCAGACCTTTGGCGATCAACTTCATAGCTATACTATCGTTGATGCGATCAATGATAAGAACGTACTACCCTTTAAGGTTGATTACATTAAGACGGTTGATAGCAATGATGAAATTACCGATGAAATGGTTCCCGATATCAATCGTGAAAAAGTAATGATGGCGCCTGAGCGTATTAAGCTTATTACTGCCTACATCCTAGAGCACTTCAATCAGAAAACATACCGAGGCTCTAAGACCTACGATTACAACAAGCTCACCAATATCTCCGCAGTAGCGTCATCAAAGTCAGGTGCCAGTGAGGTTAAACAAAAGCAAAGAGTAAGTGGCTTTAACTCTATCTTTGCAGTAGCAAGTGTGCCTATGGCTAAGCTCTACTACCAAGAGTTTAAAAAGCAGATGGCGGAGCTACCAGAGGCCAAGCGTTTAAAGATTGCTACTATTTTTAGCTATGGAGCCAATGAGGAAGAGTCTGAAGGTATTTTAGATGAGGAGAACTCAGAGGATACCTCCGCTTTAGATCAACCTTCACGAGATTTCCTTGAAAGTGCTATTCAGGATTACAACGAGACCTTTAAGACCAACTATGATACTTCTGCAGATAAGTTTCAGAACTACTACAAAGACGTATCACTGCGCATGAAGAATAAGGAGCTTGATTTACTTATTGTTGTAAACATGTTCCTCACAGGATTTGATGCCACTACCCTTAATACTCTATGGGTAGATAAGAACCTCAAGATGCACGGCCTTATTCAGGCATTCTCACGTACCAATCGCATCTTAAATTCCATTAAGGTACACGGCAATATTGTCTGCTTCAGAAACCTTGCCAAGCGTGTAGATAGCGCCCTTGCTTTATTCGGTGATAAGAACGCCTCGGGCATTGTTCTAATTAAGAGCTATAAGGATTACTACTACGGCTATGAGACGGCTGACGGCAAGAGAGTTGATGGCTATGTAGACTTAATGGGCAAGCTTAAAGATAAGTATCCTCTATCAGAGCCTCAGATCATAGGTGAGCAGGATCAAAAGGACTTTATTGCCTTATTCGGAGCCATCCTGCGTATGCGTAACCTCTTAAACTCATTTGATGAGTTTAAGGCTGAAGAATTGATTTCAGAGCGTGACTTACAGGATTACTTAGGTCGCTACCAAGACTTACGTGAAGAGTGGGTTAAGAGACGTGAGGAGAGTAAGGATATTACCGATGATGTAGTATTTGAAATTGAGCTCATACGCCAAATTGAGATCAATATCGATTACATCCTCATGCTTGTTAAAAAATACCATGACAGCAACTGTGAAGATCATGAGCTATTAGTCAGTATCAACAAGGCTATTGATTCAAGCTCAGAGCTACGCAGTAAGAAAGATCTAATCGAGACCTTTATCACAAGCATTAATGAAGTCGATGACGTCATGGATGAATGGCATAGCTATGTAAATAAGCAACGTGATGAAGAGCTAGATAAAATCATAAGCGAATATAAGCTCAAGCCCGAGGAAACCCGTAAGTTCATGCAGAAGTCCTTCACCGATGGTGAGGTTAAGACCTTTGGTACTGATATCGATGGTCTAATGCCAGCTATGTCTAGATTTGGTGGTAACTCAAGGGCTAAGAAGAAGCAGAGCATCATTGATAAGTTCAAAGCGTTCTTTGAGAAGTTCTTTGGAATAAGTAGCTTTAAGGCTTGAGGTAAGAAAAATGGACAACAAATTAAATCTACCGAGCGAGAAATTTCAGCGAGCATTGGCAATCAGACAGAAGTGTCTAGATCTATTGGCAATGAAGGAAACGGACGAGGATCTAGACCTAGAGCAGTATCCGCAGGGCTTGACGAAGTTAGAAGCAATTTACAAAGCCAGAATAGACAACAGGAACTTTCAGGCG
>CAVHVI010000169.1:0-4513 GCA_963639245.1 Bacteroidaceae bacterium | reverse complement strand
CTCCTGCCAAGCTTAATGAGGCTATAAAGCAGATAGAAAGCCGACACTATGGAGTGGGACACAATCAAGGGCGCGAGCTTATAAGAATAGCGATGGTGTTTTCCTTCGCGGATAAATGCATTGTAGCCACCAAGGCTTTGTGAAAAAACAAAAAGGCTTCATTAAGAAGCCTTTGTTGGAGATTACAGGGGATTTATTAGTTAGCCTCTGGAGGGACTAGACCTACCTGCAAATCTTCGGCAGTATAGATGTGCTTGCCATCTACGAAAACCTTACCGTCAGCAATGCCCATGATAAGCTTGCCACGCTCAATGATACGCTTAAAGTCGATCTGGTAGGTTACAAGCTTGGCATTATCCAAAACCTCGCCCTTGAACTTTACCTTGTTAACACCAAGAGCACGTCCCTTACCAGGGCCGCCACGCCAACCTAGGAAAAAGCCTACTAGCTGCCACATAGCATCTAAGCCTAAGCAACCAGGCATAACTGGATCGCCTGGAAAGTGGCATTTGAAGAACCAAAGATCAGGATTGATATCCATCTCGGCTTTGACATAGCCCAAACCGAAATCGCCACCTTCGTTCTGAATGTCGGTGATGCGATCAAACATCAGCATATTGGGAGCAGGTAGCTGGCTATTGCCCTTACCAAAGAGCTCGCCACGGCTGCATGCCAACAGATCTTCTTTATTAAATGAGTGGATCCCGCGCTCAAGCAGTGATGCCATTGTTAGCTCCTTAAATCAAAATTCAAATACGCTATTCATTCTAGCATTAGAACTTGCTCTAGAAAAATTTTAGCGTATAACTATATAAAATTTCCCATAAAAAATCCCCGGAACTTTTTGCCGGGGATAGTGGATAAAACTTAAAACTTAGCGTGCACCAAAGATCACAATGGTCTTGCCGTGTGCCGTAATTAGGTGATCCTCTTCCATCATCTTTAAGATCCTGCCTACGGTTTCACGAGAGCAACCAACTATCTGGCCAATCTCTTGACGAGTGATCTTAATTTGCATGCCATCTGGGTGGGTCATTGCCTCAGGTTGATGAGCTAAGGTCATAAGGGTATTGGCAATACGACCTTGAACATCCATAAATGCAAGATTACCAACCTTTGAGGAGGTGATCTGCAAGCGATGAGAAAGCTGTGAGGCAAGGCGCATCAAAATCTCAGGATTTACCTGTACTAATTGACGGAACTTTGAATAGGATACCTCGGCGATCTCGCAGGCAGTCTTGGCCTTAACGAAGGCTGAGCGAGTAGGAACTGGGCTTTGATCAAATAAGCCCACTTCACCTATAAAATCACCCTGATTTAAATAGGTGAGGATCATTTCGTGACCTTCGGCATCCTTAATTAAAACAACTACAGAGCCCTTGGCGATATAGTAAAGAGTCTCGGCTTTTTCACCTGCATGTATGATGGTTGATTTAGCAGGATGCTTATGAATATGGCACTGAGAAAGAAACCAACTAATGGTGGTATCTTGCTGAGGTTTTAAAATTGAAGGCATGAGTTATCTACGCTTTTCTCAAAAATATGTTTGTATGATAGTTAAGGATAATAGCAGAAAAACATAGTGCTGATGCACTTTTGCTTAAACTTTGTCTTATATTTTGGACGAAAAATAGCCATTTATCTTAAGTATTGGCAGATATATGCCATTCCTAAGTATGGAGTCATTTAAAAAAGAGTTCGGCAAAAAATTGCGCAATAACATTTTGGCAATAAGTATTTGTGCAATTTTCACCAATCCTTGCTAGATGCTTTAGTCATACACTTTCTAAAAACGTGCAAAATTCACGTTTGGATCTGCAATCTACTCGTACTTTGCTATATAATTTCACTGATTTCTTGAAGACCTTTTAGGACTTTTCGAAATTGAGATTTCTCTATTAATAATAATTACTAGGTACCATCAATGATCTATTCAAAAGAAGTAGAAGGCATGTGTCCTGTTGCCAAGGGCGCATACCATGGTCCTGCTCCCATTCCTGAAGAGGGCAAGTGGGTTCAGGCTAAGGAAATCAAGGACATCAGCGGTTTGACTCACGGTGTGGGTTGGTGTGCTCCTCAGCAGGGCGCCTGCAAGATGACCTTAAACGTCAAGGACGGTATCATTCAGGAAGCTTTGGTTGAGACCATTGGCTGCTCTGGTATGACTCACTCTGCTGCTATGGCATCAGAGATTTTGATCGGCAAGACCTTACTTGAAGGCTTGAACACCGACTTAGTCTGCGACGCAATCAATACCGCTTACCGTGAGCTTTTCCTCCAGATCGTATACGGCCGTACCCAGACTGCATTCTCTGATGATGGTCTCCCTGTTGGTGCTTCATTAGAAGATCTTGGTAAGAACCTCCGTTCACAGGTTGGCACCATGTTCGCAACTTCTGCTAAGGGTCCTCGCTACCTCGAGATGGCTGAAGGCTATGTAACCCGCGTTGCCTTAAATAAGGAAAACGAGATCATTGGCTACGAGTTCGTCAACTTAGGCAAGCTCATGGCAGCCTTGAAGGATAATCCGGACGTTAAGGCTTCCGAGATTGTTGATAAGCTCAAGGGCCACTATGGTCAGTGGGACACTGCAGCTAAGTACATTGATCCTAGAAAAGAGTAAGAGGCGAAATCATGGCATTATTTGAAAGTTATGAGCGCCGTATTGATCACATCAATGAGGTGATTGCAGAGTACGGCTTCAAATCAGTTGAAGAGTGCAAAGAGTATTGCGCTTCTTTCGGTCTTGATCCTTATAAGACTGTTAAAGAGATCCAGGGTATTGCTTTCGAGAACGCTTCCTGGGCCTACACTGTAGGTGCTGCTATTGCATTGAAGAAGGGCTGCAAAGAGGCTGATAAGGCTGCTGAAGCTATCGGTATTGGCTTGCAGGCATTCTGCATCAAGGGCTCTGTTGCCGATCAGCGTAAAGTTGGTTTAGGCCACGGCAATCTAGGCGGCATGTTGCTTCGCGATGAAACCAAGTGCTTCTGCTTCTTGGCAGGTCACGAGTCCTTCGCTGCTGCAGAAGGCGCTATCGGTATCGTTCGTAACGCTAACAAGGCCCGTAAGGTTCCTCTTCGCGTTATCCTAAACGGCTTAGGCAAAGACGCTGCTCAGATCATTTCTCGTATCAACGGCTTTACCTATGTTCAGACCAAGTACGATTACTACACTGGCGAGCTCAACATTGTTAAGGAGATTAAGTACTCCGATTCTGAGCGTGCTGCTGTACGTTGCTATGGTGCTGATGACGTTCGTGAAGGCGTTGCTATCATGCATCACGAGGGTGTTGACGTTTCCATTACTGGTAACTCCACCAATCCTACCCGCTTCCAGCACCCTGTTGCCGGCACTTATAAGAAAGAGTGCATTGAGCAGGGCAAGAAGTACTTCTCTGTAGCATCAGGCGGCGGTACTGGTCGTACCTTACACCCTGATAATATGGCTGCCGGTCCTGCTTCTTACGGCATGACCGATACCATGGGTCGTATGCACTCTGACGCTCAGTTCGCAGGCTCCTCTTCAGTTCCTGCTCACGTTGAGATGATGGGCTTCATGGGTATGGGCAACAACCCTATGGTTGGTGCAACTGTTGCTATCGCAGTTCAGGTATCTCAGGCTTTAAATAAGTAATTCTTTAAAGCTTTAAAAATATTAAAGGCAGGGTAATTCCTGCCTTTTTGCTGTTTGGAAGATTAAAAGAAGGCGTAAGGATTGAAAAGCTTATGTGGCTTAGCGTCTGTCGCGGGGATTGCTTAGTAGAACTTAAAGCAGATGTGCTTTCAATTTCCCTGTCCCTCTAACTTGTTCTTTCGTTATTATCTGTACTAATGGCTTAATTTGTAGCAAAATTACAGTTGACTCACATATCGATCAACTAATTAAACGTATACTGTAACCTATGTGGATACATTCGTGCTAATTCGTATGCAAATTTTACGTACGTTTTAGCCTTTAATGACTTAAGGAATAGCAAATCATGGCTAAAGATCAGGAAAAAGATCTTGCAACAGAGATCTTTGACTTAACTCAAAAGCAACTCACCTCATGGAATGAAGAGAAATTCTTTAAAGAGCTGATGAAGTGCTATGGCACTGCTGATCGCTCGGTGGAACAATGTGTAGTAAATGATCGCAGTGTGAATGTTGCCTCTGAGATAGTTGATGACACCATGAGTCATCCTGATTTAGCCATTAGACAGCGCGCCTACTTTCGTTTCTTAAAGCATGATGAGGATGTGTCTCCTGCTCTTGAAAAGGTAAAGGAGCTTAAAGAGGTTAACTCTGATAAAAACCGTATTCAGTTCATCATCTGTGCAAGTGCTAAAAACTTAGCCCTCTATGATTTAGGTGAAGATGACACTCTATATCTAAACCTTGAGGACTTACCTGATCATTACAGTTTCTTGCTTCCAATTAAGGAAGGTCGTCGTGAGAAGGTTATTTCCACAAGAGAAGCTGATAAGAAGGCCTGTTTAAAGCTTACTCGTCTTTTAGATGCTCTAGCTAAG
>CAVHVI010000168.1:0-4527 GCA_963639245.1 Bacteroidaceae bacterium | reverse complement strand
ATCGTCGTTGCCTAAACGCAAAATTGCTCATCATGCAGTAAAATGAACCACGCGATCTAGCCTGAATTTTAGGAAATTTCGCAATTATCGGAAATGTGATCGGGGTCAGATCGCGTTGTCGCCATATTGCATCAGCTCCCCAGATCATTCCTGATACAGAGTATGGCATAGGAAAAGAGGGCTCATATCAAAGGCAACAAGAGCTTGTCTTGCTAGTTGGTAAAGATACTTATATGCCAGCGCTTTTTAGCGTGTTACCTGATATAAGCGACATCAACACGGTGCAGGATCAGCTGTATTGCATTGATGAACTTAATGATCATAAGCAAGTCTTTGCCACTGTTTTAGATAGCAGTGAATTCTCCGATAAAAAACTTGCAACCTGTGTCGATCGTGGTTGTCGTGTCATGATGGCATCCAATGCTAATGTCTCTTGGATTAAAGATGCTATAGCCAGCAATTTGCTAGAGCTTACAAGAAATAAGAACCGCATTCTCGGTACTTCTCTCTGGGGTACCACCATTCCTATTGAGCATCAGTTCGAGGATAGGAAGATACGCAAGCTTTGGCTTCATGTCTATCATAGTGATATGAGATCCCATTATGAAAATGGTGACTTTTATGAGGATCTTGAAAAGTTTGAAGATGAGTGGCTAAATTGGGAAGGTGAAGATCCTGCCTTATGCCCGTTGCATCACAGTCCTTTGCGTAAATTCTTCAAAAAAGATATTGGCGTGCCTGGTGTTTCAGCCCTTGAGCAGGATCACGAGGCTATCGATGCTACTACCTGCTTCTTTGGTATTTTTATAAATGTCACCACTATGGAGTGTACTGCCAAGGAGGCTTTGTTTGCTAATAAAGTCTGGGATTTAGTTACAAGGTGCTTTAAGCCTCGCAACCCCGCCTTTTTCACGGAAGCATTAAATGCTCATAAGGAAAAGGCTATGGAGGGGAGCTTTATGATCTCCTTTATTGCCATGAGCATACTCTCAAGTATCTACTTGCGCATGAGGCAAAAGAGTAGGATTAAGTCTGAAAACGGGAAAGAAGAACTGCCTCTTTCTAAGGAGCTCTCCTTTGATGAGATCAAGAACCTCTTAGCGACCATCTCTATCATCCAAGATAGCAAGGGGAATAGACGCTATATGGCAATTAGTAAAAAGCAACATGAGATCGCAAGGCGCCTAGGCTTCCCCAACCTTTATACAAAACTGCCAGATTGGGGATTAAAGCTTGGCTCTTATATTATCGATCGCCATAAGCTCTGCTTTTTGAGGCTCTTTAACATCAGTTGCCACAGGAGTTTCAAGCAATAGCTTTAAGACAGAATTAGGAAGTAGGGAGCCAAGCTTATTTACAAGAAGCTGTGGGAGCATGCCTAGGTTATTTCCCATAGGAACTACGTAGGATCTCCATACGCTTTCATCCTTTTGCAGGCCACATTCGGCCTCGAGCGCATCAATTGCTCCTTGCAAAGTGGTGATGTCATCGATAAGTCCGAGCTTTTTAGCATCCTCTGCGGTAAATACGCGCCCCTCTGCAAAAAGATCCTTGTTTTTTATATCAAGATGGCGTGCATTGCACACAAGCTTTAAGAATTTGCTATAGGTATTTCCAATTTCAAGCTCAATGAGCTCCTTCTGATATTTATTAAGTGGCTTAGCAATGGGATTTTCGGCAAGCGGCGAGGTTATTACACCATCTTGAGTGACGCCATATTCATTTAAAAGTTTGTCGGCGCCAATGGTGGTGGCAAAAACTCCTATAGAGCCGGTAAGGGTATGCTCGGATGCATAGATTTTATCGGCGGCAGTTGCAATCCAATAAGCACCAGATGCCGTGACGTCAGCCATATATACTGCAACCTTTAGTCCCTTTTCATGAAGTTTTACGATCATGCGACGGATCTCCTCGGATGCTCCGACCTCACCACCACCTGAATCTATATAAAGCAGTACGCCCTTATTTTTAGGATCTTGAGTGATGGTATCTAAAAGATAGGCCATGTTGTCAGGACTGAAGGCACGTGGATTGTCATTACTATTGCTAATGGTGCCCATGCCATAGATAACCGCCAATTGCTTTTGTGAGGTGACTTTTTTATTAGCTCTAGTTGCATAGAGCGTTTCATAATCCTCCATCGAGATGGCATTAACTTGAGTATCATCCTTATTTGAAGGGTAGATATCCGCTAATGATTTTTTTAAATCATCAAGCGTCATGAGCTTATCGACAAGACCTGCAAATAAGGCACGTTTGGCATTATCACCTTGGGCATCACGCATGGATTGGAGGTATTCATCAGCATTTGGTAATAGTGCTCCTTTAAGTGAGGGGCGTCCCTTTTTTACGATCTCCTCAAAATTAGTCCACATGCTATTTGCGATCTGCGAGTATTCCTCTTTAACCTCAGGAGACATGCTATCACGCAGTAGCGGCTCTACTGCTGATTTATGAGTACCGGCACGGAACACATAGGGAGTGAGCTTAAAGCGCTCTAACAGGGGCGCATAATAAAGAGTTGATAGGGATAGGCCATGAATATCGACTGCGCCGAAGGGATCAAGAATTATCTCACTTGCATGCGAGGCTACAATATAGGTACCTTGAGAAAAGCTCTCTGAGAAAAATATTAAGGGCTTTGTGCCGTGGGTTAACTCCTTAAACTTATCGCACTCATCAATTAGGCGTAATACTGCTTGGGTTGAAGGAAGAGAAAGCTTAGATATATCGGCAACTACCGTCTTTATTTCATCATCAACTGCGGCTTTTTCTAGCACTCGTAGCAATTGATTTAAATCTACACGTACTTGATCTGGGCGCATGTTGCTTGAAAACTGCGAGAGCATCTTTGAGATCTGATCATCTCCTAAGGGGAGCTCATCAAGCTCTCCTGAGAGTGTCAGCCAGAGCACTGGAGCTGAAGTGATCTCTTTGTGTACCTGCTCGCCATCAATTAACGCAGTTAAATGATCACTTGCGCTATCTGAGAGCATCCACAGCATGCAACATACTGCAAGAATTAGCAAAAATAACAGGTTAGCAACTACATTGCGGACAAAGGTGATGGTTGCACCAACAATTTTAAAAAAGCTACAGATGCATTTAAGTGGAGAGTGCTTAGAAGAGGGCTGATTTATGCTTTTGCCCTCATCTACTTTCTTAATTTTGTCATCGGTTAAATCGATAATGGGATCGCGATCGTGAAACATCTCTTTCTCTCTAGGCAGTGATCAGCAATTGTAGCCTTTTAAAATAAATGCGTAAAACTGCAAAAGGCTAGCAATTGATGGTCAATTAGCAAGTATTAGTTTTTAGCTGAGCCTTTGGTGGTATCAATGATCTTCATTAAAGAGCCTACAACCCCTGATACATCACTTAAATTAGAAGGTACTATCAGGGTGTTATTGGTCTTAGCAAGGTTTGCAAAGGCATCGATATAGCGCTCGGCAACCTTAAGATTTACCGCCGTAGCTCCACCTTGCTGCTCGGTGGCCTCCGCAATTTTTGCTAAGGCCTCAGCTGTAGCCTTTGCTATAGTTAAGGTTGCCTGCGCACGGCCTTCAGCAATATTTATTTCACTTTGCTTTTCACCTTCGGATTTAGCGATCGCGGCCTCGCGCGCACCGTTTGCAAGATTTATCTGCTCTTGCTTTTTGCCCTCAGATTCTGCGATCACGGCTCGCTTTTGTCTTTCGGCGGTTATTTGCTGTTGCATAGCCTGCAAAATAACAGCAGGAGGAGTGAGATCCTTTATTTCATAGCGTAGCACCTTAACGCCCCAGTTTAAGGCGGCCTCATCAATGGCGGCTACTACCTGATTATTGATAACATCGCGCTCTTCAAAGGTCTTATCAAGCTCCATGCGGCCAATTACCGAGCGTAGGGTGGTTTGAGCAAGCTGAGTGATGGCAACTAGATAATTGGAGGTTCCATATGAGGCACGTTCTGGATCAGTCACCTGAAAAAATAAAACGCCATCAACCGAGAGCTGAGTATTGTCTCTGGTAATACAGATCTGGCTTGGAGTATCAAGCGGGACCTCTTTTAAAGAGTGTTTATAGGCAACCTTATCAATAAAGGGCACGATAAAGTTTAAGCCTGGGCTTAATACCTTGTGAAATTTGCCAAAGCGCTCTATTACCCACGCATGTTGCTGCGGGATCACCTTGATGGATTTGACGGCAAATATTATTGCTAAGATAAGTATAAAGAAGGCTGCAGTAAGACCTTCTGTGATAAATTCACTATTCATAGATAAACTTTTTTTAAACCTTAACTATTCTCTGATGACTTCTTTGAAGTATTAGGCGCTTTGGTACTCTCTAAGATAAGTCTGGTGCCATCAACTCTTTTTATCTTCCAAATACCAGCCTTAAGCTCTTCCTCTTCACAAACAGCATCCCAAGATGCTCCGCGGTAGGTGACTCTGGCAACGCCATCTACCACCTTAGCAACCGTAATTTCTCTACCTTCATCAGGATATTGAGTTTTATTAGCAGCTTGCTTTTTAGCCTGTCTTTTTTT